>JAGRIN010000087.1 GCA_020443245.1 Pseudomonadales bacterium | reverse complement strand
GTTTCCGGCCCCGGTCCCGGTCAATTCCAAAATCCGGGCCAGGCACCGCCTGATGGAGGCCGAGCTGAAGGGTGCCAATACCATCCAGATCAAGCGTGAAGTCACGGTCGAGATCGAAGGCGGTGACAAGCCGGTCTGCGTTGCGGAGTCCCTCACGCGCCTGATGTACGGCTAGACGCCGCTACAGTTCGCCGCCGACGGCCTGGACCGGCGCCTGGTCGTCGACGCGCGAAACCCATCCCACCACTGCACTCGCCCCTTCGGGCATCTCCGATTCGAAAACCCATTTCCCATGGCCCCGCTGCGTCTTGTGTTCCAGGACGACGAAGTCATGGACCAGCCGCCTGCCGGCATTCTCGCCGCGACGAACCTGTTGGATGATCCCGTTGCCGACCCACGCCAGGTTGGCATTCAGCTTCCGCTCGGGATCGCCCTTGAATTCCAGCGTGACGCGGTTGCGCTCGCAGGTGAGAACCAGTATGCCCGGCTCTGTCTGTGCGGGTGCAGGCTTGCGACCACGCGTGACGGGATTGAAGAAGTCGCGATACTCGGCGCCGTTGACCACAATGCCGGGCGTGTAAACGCCGGAGACGTGGCCCTCGCGCTTGTAGTTGCGCTGGCGGTTCGAATTCTCTGCGCTGGCGTAAGGATCGACCCAGCCCAGGTCGTCCCAGTAGTCAACGTGAAAGGCGAGCGGTACGACCGATCGCCAGAGTTGCTCATCGTCGGTGTAGCGCGACAGCCATTTTTCTGCAGGCGGGCAACTGCTGCAGCCTTCTGACGTGAAAAGTTCGACCATCGTGGTCTGTGCCGGCGACGATACGAAAACCCGGGTCCGGGTGGCGGATTCGTCTTGCCCGTACGCATTCAGCGTGGGGGCGAGAAGCAGTGTCGAGAGCGCGATCAGCGCCAAGGTTCTTCTGTTCATGAAACTGTAGATTGATAGAATAGCCGTTCGTTACAAAATCGGTGTGGACAACCCTCTATGACCGTGATTACCAAGGCAGATTTGGTCCAGAGCATCCAGGACTCCCTGCAATACATCTCTTACTACCATCCTGTCGACTTCATCAAGGCCATGGCCGAGGCCTACGAGCGGGAAGAGTCGAAGGCGGCTCGCGATGCGATGGCGCAGATTCTCATCAATTCCCGTATGTGTGCCGAGGGCCATCGCCCGATCTGCCAGGACACAGGCATTGTGAACGTTTTTATTCGCGTCGGCATGAACGTGCAATGGGAAACCGACCAGTCGCTGGATGACATGATCAACGAGGGGGTTCGGCGCGCCTATATGTTGCCGGACAACGTGCTGCGAGCCTCGATACTGTCAGACCCTGCCGGCAAACGAATCAATACCCGCGACAATACGCCCGCTGTGATTCACACAGAGCTTGTGCCCGGCGACACCGTTGAAGTCCATGTGGCGGCAAAAGGCGGGGGGTCCGAGGCGAAGTCCAAGCTTGCAATGCTGAACCCGGCCGACGATATCGTGGAGTGGGTTCTGAAGACCGTGCCGACCATGGGTGCGGGTTGGTGCCCGCCCGGTATGCTTGGCATCGGCATCGGCGGTACTGCCGAAAAAGCGATGCTGATGGCGAAGCGCTCGCTGATGGATCCGATCGACATTCATGAATTGCAGGCCCGCGGACCTTCCTCGAGGGTCGAGGAGCTTCGGCTCGAGATCTTCGACAAGGTGAATTCGCTCGGCATCGGTGCGCAGGGACTCGGTGGCCTGACGACTGTGCTGGACGTGAAGATCATGGATTATCCGACCCATGCGGCCAACAAGCCGGTAGCGATGATCCCGAACTGCGCCGCGACCCGCCACGCGCACTTTGTGCTCGACGGCTCGGGGCCGGCTGAACTGCATGTGCCCAAACTCGAGGATTGGCCGAAGATCGTCTGGGAAGCAGGATCCGGTTCTCGCCGGGTGAACCTCGATACGATTACACCGGAGGAGGTCGCGTCCTGGCAGCCGGGCGAAACACTGCTCCTGTCCGGGAAGATGCTGACCGGCCGGGATGCCGCCCACAAGCGTATTCGTGACCTCTTCGCGGAGGGCAAGAGCCTGCCGGAAGGCGTGGATTTGACCAATCGCTTCATTTATTACGTCGGGCCGGTCGATCCTGTCGGCAACGAGGTCGTGGGTCCGGCAGGTCCCACGACTGCGACGCGCATGGACGGTTTTACCGAAATGATGCTCGAGAAGACCGGCCTGCTCGGCATGGTTGGCAAGGCGGAGCGCGGACCGGCGGCGATCGCTGCAATCAAGCACCACAAGGCGGTTTACCTGATGGCTGTCGGGGGCGCGGCATTCCTCGTCTCCAAGGCGATTCGGAAGTCCCGTGTGGTGGCCTTCGAGGACCTCGGCATGGAAGCGATTCACGAGTTCGAGGTGGAAGACATGCCGGTTACCGTTGCTGTCGATGTCAACGGAGAGTCCGTGCACGAGACGGGCCCGAAGATCTGGCAATCGAAGATCGGCAAGCTGCCATTGGCCGAGGCCTGACAGGCATCTCTGCGATTCTTGGAAAATACAAGATAAATCAATAGGTTGTGACGAATTTCGCATCCCCGTTTCGTTGAAAGGGGGATGCGATTGGAGTACATTTACCAGTTTTGAACCCCGCATCGGGCGGGGGGTCAAAGCCGAATCACCAGATTGGGATATACGTTTGCATGGGGCAAGAAACGGCGTCGGTAGACCAGTTGTACTTACTCGCAGAAAATCTTGCACAAGATTTCTCGCTGTTCCCTCGAAGAAAGCCCGCTTCCGTCATCAAGGGCCTGCTCACTGAACAACAGATCGAGGCGCGTCTTGAACGGCTTCGCAAGATGGATGTGGACGCTTACATCGCGGCAACCGTGTCGCCCTGTGAGGAAGCGTCGCGGCCGGGTTCGCGGGAGATCATTCGTGCGCTCGACATCAAGATCGTGCGTGAGATTTCAGACGGGCCTTTCTACGCCGTTGAGGCAGAGATGGAATTCGGCGATATCGTTCGCCGTGTAGGTTTCATCACGCAGGACCGTGCGCATGCGAGCGGTGTGTGGGGACCGACGCATCACGAGAAGGCGGCGCAGGTCGCGAGCGATTTCGCGATCCGCTCGATTCCGATCGTGTGCTTCATGGATACCCCCGGGGCGGATGCGAGTGAAGCGGCGAATGCCAACAACCAGGCGCATTCGATCAGCCGCCTGATCGCGGAACTCTGCAACGTCGATGTGCCGACGATCGGCATTATCGTCGGGCAGGGATATTCCGGCGGTGCAATTCCGCTGGCGGCCAGCAACCTGCTCCTTTGCCTGCGTACGGGGGTGTTCAACACGATTCACCCGAAGGGGCTCGCAAACCTCGTGCGCCGCTACAATCTTTCGTGGCAGGAATGCGCGCAGTTCGTCGGCGTGTCGAGCTATGAACTCTACAAGCAGGGCAACATCGACGGCGTGGTCGATTACGACCCGGGCGAGGACGACAAGATCGAGAACCTGCGAAGCGTCATTGTCGGCGGCCTGTTGTCGATCGAGCAGAGCGCGCGCGAGTTTGTCGATCAGCACCCTGAGATTCTCGAACACTACACGCGCAACATCAGCCGCTACCTGCATCCCTCGGATTCGTTGACCGCCGTGCACGCCAGCTCGACGCTCAAGTTGCGTACGTCGCCCACCGAATATCCCAACCTGTTCGGTGTCACGTTCCGTTACCTGCGATACCTGTCGCTGCGCAAGCGCATCAAGAGCACGACGATCAGGCAGTACGGCCGACTCGCTGCCGAGGAGATACCCGAAGGCGAACTCGCGCAACGTATCCATCGTGAGCGGCGCGCGGCATTCCTGGGATGGCTTCAGGACCCCGACAAGATCCTTTATGAGGATGCGCTGAGCAAGGCGTACAAAAACTATCGCGAGAAGAAAGTACAGGCCGGTGACGAGCGCGGGCGCATCGCGCAGCTCATCTTCGGTGAACCCATCAAGAACTACCAGAATGCGAAGCGTGAGCTTTGCCTGACCTACGGGATGCACATCTACAACCGCTGGAAGGCAAGCGCCAGGGACAACCTCATCGCGCTCATTGAGTACATCGAACACCAGGAAGCCAATTCGTTCCTCCTGCAGACGACCGATATCCGTGACGTCAAGGCGCTCCTGCGTACGATGTCCGACTCGGACAACCCTTTTATCACTCACATCAAGGGGCACTTCAGCCACGAGGGCAAGAAGTTGTTCGCGACCGGCTATATTCGCGAAAAGAATGCCGAATTCCTGTGCGGGCAACTCGTGTCCGAGTTGAACCTCATGCTCGAAGGGCCGTCGCTGTATGACAGCAACAAGCTCGAAGGGCAGGTTCTCTCGAACTACACGACGGAGCTGCTTGCGCGTGACGCCAGCGACGTCAACACGATCGAATTGAACCGGCGCCTTCTCGAGGATTGCCTGTGGTCCTACATCGACCGCAAGGGCGAATCGAAAGCGCACGATGATGCCGGCGATGACGTGACGATCCTTGACGTCATTCTCGATGAAGACATTCGTGACGACTTTGTTGCAGAGTGCCGTAACCTGCTCACCTTCGCGGTCATGTACGACAATCTCGTCGGGGACCTCGTTTCCGTGGCGCGCCAGGCACATGAATCACGCACGTTGCCGGCAGAATTCATCGAGAACCTGATCGACAAATCGGTGCTGGAAGTCAGTGCATTGCCGGTGTTCCCGGAAGGTCACAAGGACGAAGCCGCGTCTGACTTCGCGCTGTGGACTGTCGCGCTCGCAAGTCACTCGCGCGGCACCAACTTTATCAAGTCGGTCGAAGAGTGGAACCGCGTCGTACACAAGGACAAGTCCGATACGCTGTTCGTTGTCATCAGTTTCTTCTTCGAGAAGCTCCTGCCGGAGTACTACGCGTCGCAGGAAAGCGGCAAGCGTTACGACGGAAAGGTAGAGCCGGTTCGCATCGGTCGTCGCAAGGACTTCTGGAACCGCCTGACCATCGCTTATCGCGACCTGCTGTTCCATGAGGTACTGACCAAGGAGAAACGGACGAAGCGAACGACATGGGAAGCGCTCGTCGAGCGTTACGTTGACAACTTCAAGGAGCTGAACGGGACACTCATGTCGGCGAACCCGGTCGCGTTCCCGACGTTCCGGCCGACGATCGAGTCAGCACTGAAGAACAACGTGAAGCCCTCGGGACTCATCACCGGCATTGGCGACTTCAAGACGGCGGCAGGCAAGTATCGGGTCGGGCTCGTGATTTCCAACGTGGACTTCCAGGTCGGCTGTATCGACAACTCGGACTGCGTGAAATTCTGCAAACTCCTGGTCGAATGCGCGATCCAGCGCATACCTGTCGTGTGTTTCATCTCCTCCGGCGGTATGCAGACAAAAGAAGGCGCTGCCGCGCTGTTTACCATGGCGGTCGTGAACGATCGCATCACGCGCTTCGTGCGCGACAACGACCTGCCGATCATCATGTTCGGCTTCGGCGATTGTACCGGCGGCGCGCAGGCGAGCTTCGTCACGCACCCGCTGGTGCAGACCTACTACTTTACCGGCACCAGCATGCCGTTTGCCGGTCAGGCGGTCGTGGAGTCGAACCTGCCGTTCACCTGCCTGCTTTCCAACTATCTTTCGGTCAAACCCGGTTCCATGCGGGGACTTGTCGTGCATCCCTTCGCAACGGAACTCGACGATGAACTGCGCCGCATCGATCCGGCAATTCCCCTGCCGACAGAAACGGTGGACCAGGTCGTCGACCGCATCATGTCGGGACGCCTCGTTGCGCTTGAGCCGACAATACACAAAGAAACCCTGTCAGAAGATGAGTTGTTCCGTCCGATCAAGCGTACGCTCATCCACGCGCGCGGTTGTACTGCGGTGAAGCTCGTGTCGAAGGCGAAGGAGTTCGGCTACGAGGTCGTCCTGATCCAGTCAGACCCGGACATGGATTCGGTCCCTGCCGATCTCGTGCGTGACCAGGACCCCCATGCGCTGGTCTGCATCGGGGGCAATACGTCGGACGAGAGTTATCTCAACGCATTGTCGGTCTTGTCTATTGCCGAGGCGGAGCACGTCGACTCGTTGCACCCTGGCATTGGATTCCTGTCCGAGGAAGCGAATTTTGCGCGGCTCGTTCGCGAGCGCGGGCTCAACTTCATCGGGCCTAAGGTCGCCAGCATGGAGACCATGAGCAACAAGTCGAACGCGATCAACACGACGATGAAGATTGGCGTGCCGGTCGTGCCCGGCAGCCACGGGATCGTCAATACCTCCGAGCGAGCGGCGGAAATTTCCGAACAGATCGGCTATCCGGTGCTGCTGAAAGCGGTGCAGGGCGGTGGCGGAAAGGGCATCCAGGTTGTGCGACGCCCCGAACAACTGCACGGCCTGTTCCACCAGGTCTCCACCGAAGCGAAGGCCGCGTTCGGTAACGGCGATCTCTACATCGAAAAGTTCGTGACGTCCATGCGCCACATCGAGGCCCAGGTGCTTCGCGATACGCACGGCAACACACATGTACTCGGCATCCGTGACTGCAGTGTCCAGCGCAACAACCAGAAGCTGATGGAAGAGTCGGGCTCGACAATGCTCGCAGACGCCATGAAGCAGCGCGTGCTGGAGCATGCTGCGAAGATTGCTGACGCGGTCGACTACGTCGGGGCCGGTACGGTCGAGTTCATCTACGACGTGCCGAGTGATGCTGTCTACTTTATGGAGATGAACACGCGCCTGCAGGTAGAGCATCCGGTGACGGAAGTGACGACCGGCGTCGACATCGTTCACGAGCAGTTTCGCATCGCCGCCGGCGAATCCATTGCCGACCTCAAATATCCCGAGAAAGGCTACGGTCTCGAGGTGCGCGTCAACGCCGAGAAGGCGGTGTTGAATGCGGAAGGGACCGTGTCGTTTGCCCCGACGCCTGGTGAGATCACCGTCTGTGAATTTCCCGAGGCGGAAGACGTCCAGCTCATTTCAATGGCCGGCGAAGGCAAGGTGGTGCCGCCGTTCTACGACAGTCTGATCTGCCAGGTGATCGTCCACGGCAAGAATCGCAAGGACACCATCGCGAAGATGTACAAGTACCTGGACTCTGTGAAGATTCACGGTATCTGCACGAACATCTCCCTGGTGAAGCGAATCCTGAAGGACGATGAGTTTATTGGCGGCCAGTACGATACCGGCTACCTGCCCAGGTTCCTGGCGCGCATTGATGCGAGCGAGTTGATCGACGAGATTGAGCAGGCATCCGGTATGGCCGGTGCGACCATCGATCTCGAAATGCTGAAGATCGAGGGCAGCGACGAACTCAAAGTCCTCTCGCCGTCGACCGGCGTGTTCTACCGGACGCCGTCGCCAACCGAACCCGAATACGTCAATGTCGGTGACATCGTCACGACCGATACGACGTTGTGCCAGCTTGAAGCGATGAAGGTGTTCACGCCCGTCAACCTTAACAGTTTCGCGGGCGATGACGGTGAGGTGTACTCGAGCGGACAGCGCTACGAAATCATGCGCATCAACCTCGCGAGCGGGCAACAGGTCAACGAGGGCGACCTGCTCTTTGTCATCCGCCCGATAGCCGCCGAAGAACAGGCTGCCTGACGAACATCGGGGCCCGTCCCCGGCTGGGAGGCTGGATGGATCTTCCTGCGTTGCAGACCGAACGGCTCTGGCTGCGAGGGCTTGCCTTGCAAGATGCAGCCGACCTTCACGTCGCATTCGGTGACGCCGAATGCATGCGTTGGTGGCATCGACCGCCAACGCGCTCCCTCGATGAGACCGCCGGTGTGGTCGCCGACATGATCGAACGGGACGCCGGCCATTGGGTCTTCGGCGAGCAGGGATCGCAGGAGGTGCTCGGTCACGTCGGCTTCGTGAGTGGACTCGCTCGCGGTGCACACGCCGGTTTCGGTTACGGTATGCGTCGCGCGTACTGGGGACGGGGCTACGCAGTCGAGGCCGCGCGCGCCGCACTGGCTTTCGGATTCGACGAGACAGGCATTGAGCGTGCCGAGTTCTGGATCCATGCAGAAAATCTTCGCTCGATCCGTGTGGCGGAGAAACTGGGCTGTCTGCGTCGCAGCGAAGCGCTCCTGGGATACGAGATCGGGCCCACCCCGAGCGTGATCTATGGCCTGACGGCACAACAATGGCGCGGTGAGCAGGTGTCGCCGCCGATGCACTATGGCGTCCTGCCTGTCCTGCCCGTACGCGATGTCAGGGCGGCCGCCGAGTGGTGGCGAGATGTGCTGGGCTTTCACATTTCCTTCATGTTCGGCGAGCCGCCGCAGGTTGCAAGGGTCATTCCCGATCCGCCGTGGGCGGGGATGGGTGGTGTCCAGTTGAGCCGGGCAGAAGCGACCCAGGCGGGGCACGGTCACGTCTTTGTGATGGCCGGACCGGACATAGATTCACTGGCACAGCGTGCAATCGATGCCGGCGGACAAGTGGCGGTGCCGCTCGGTGATCGTCCATGGGGTATGCGGGAAATCGAGTTGAGAGATCCCGACGGCAACAGCGTGCGTCTCTCTCGCCCCGCCTGACGACAAACCTCGGTTTACATCAGGCCCTGGGTCGTCCACATCTCCATCGCGAGGTCGAGTGCCCTGGTGTCGCCCGAGGATGGAGATGCCATCTGGTTCATCGCATACGCGAACGTTGTGCGCGCATCCATGTCGATCAGGACAAGAGAGCCGCCATAACCACCCCAATAGATTGTCCCGGGATTCGGCATGGTGCCGATGCCGACGGCAAACCCCAGTCCCCAGGTTATGGGCATATCGAGAATGCGATCGGTGCCGGTGACCTGGGGGACCAGCGCGCCCTTGCACGACGCCGATGAGAGAAAGCGCTTCCCCTTCGTTACCCCGTCATTTGCCAGAATGCAGTGAAGCGTCGCAAGGGATCGCGCGTTCCCGATTCCGCCGGCGGCAGGAATCTCGGCTCGCCGCCAATCCGACGTGTTGGGCAGGCGAACGTCCAGTGCACCGCTTAGCATATGCGCAGAAACTTCCTCGTCATCCGCTACGCGAGGGTCGATGACAAGCTCCGCGACGCGGGAATCTTCGGACTCTGGCAACCCGATATAGAAGTCGAGATCGAGTGGTTCGCCAAACACTCGCCGAAATAGCGTGCCTGGCGTTTCGCCGGTAGCGCGCCGGATGACTTCACCGATCAGGTAGCCCTGGGTGAGGGAGTGGTAGCCGCAGGCAGAGCCGGGCGGCCACGCCGGCGCCTGGGCCGCAAGCGGCTTGGTCGCCGCTTCCCAGTCGTAGAGTTTGTGAATCGGAAGCTCGGGGTCCCAGTCGGCTAGCCCGGCGGAATGACTCATCACATGGCGCAGCAAGACCTCCTCTTTGCCGGCTGCCGAGAACTCAGGCCACCACTTGGACACCGGCGCATCGAAGTCGAGTACGCCCTGGTCGACAAGATAGTGTGCGAGCAGGGCCGAGACAGTCTTTGTGCACGAGTAGACGTTTACGAGCGTGTCGGCCTGCCATGGCCTGGTTCTCGCGGCATCCGCGAAGCCGCCCCACAGGTCGACGACGGTCTCGTCCTCCACGGTGATGCAAAGCGAAGCGCCGAGGTCGTTGCCGTTCGCAAGGTTCGCGGCAAAGGCGTCGCGAACGTTCGCGAATGATTGATCGCAGGTGCCTTCCACGATCGGCGCTTTTGTTGTGGGCAATGTCAAACTGCTTTCCTTTCAGTGGTCCCGGTTTCTCATCACGCCGGTTTCGCGGGTCCTGCGATCGATCGGGTCGATCAGCACACCGGGGTTCATGACGCCGAAGGGGTCG
>JAGRIN010000086.1 GCA_020443245.1 Pseudomonadales bacterium | reverse complement strand
GTGCTGACACATCGCGCTCATTCACGATCGACCGATCACCCTGATCCGAGTTGATGAACAAACATGAAGGAAATCCCTATTTCGAAGGACTGATCAAACTGTTCTGCGATACACTGGTAACCTTCTGGTGACCGGATGTAGCCTCCTCCGGCCGTTCTGGCCGAGAGCCAACTCCGACAGTTCACAGACTTCACGCATCTGACGAATATCCAGATTGGATAATTATGAGCATCTTGTGCACGCCCACTTCCACTAAAATGACTCCGCGTAGGGCTCGCCACCAGAACCAAGAATTATTGCGCAACGTGATAAATGGAGGAATGAATAATGGATGTCCGCAACACCGATGTCGAACCCACCATCGAACATGAGGGAACATGCCTGACTTACTCTATCGCAACGAGAACACACTACGCGGCAAGCTGCTGCTGGTACCCTCGGACCGGATTCGCGTCAAGGCGACATTGTTCGGGGCAAATGTAGACGACGGGTACGACGCGTTCTCGCTGGACAACACGCGGACCACACTGTCCGATCAACCCGGCCGGGACAAGCAGGCTTCCCGGGCGCTCGCAATCGACACGCTGGTTCATACAAGCGCGGCCGACGTCAATTTCATTGTCAGCGCAATGGACACCGATTCAATCTATGGCTACGACGAGGACTGGACGTACGTCGGCATTCACCCGGACGGCTACTCTTCCACCGACTACTACTTTCGTCACCGCAAGTCGTGGAGTGCTGAACTCCGCGCGCTATCGAATTCGTCGAACCGAATCTGGGACGACAGCACCGACTGGCTCGTGGGGCTCTACACGTTGTCATCGAAAGAAGATCTGCTACGGCGCTACACCTACCTTTCGGGCGACTTCAACAGCGACTACGACTTTGTGACGACAGCAGCGTTTGCGCAGTTCGACACGCACCTGACGGATCGTCTCTCGCTCTCGAGCGGTGCACGACTGGAGCGCCGGGATACGCACTACACGGACTCCGCCGCCGTCGCGTTCGACCCGGTCGACAACCTGTGGGGCGTCAACATCGCCTTGCAGTTTCAACGTGGCGCATTCATGTCGTGGGCGAGCATCGCACGCGGCTACAAGGCCGGCGGTTTCAACACCGACGGCTCACTGGACGCTGACCTGCGTTCGTTCGGTCCGGAGTACCTGTGGGAAATCGAAGTCGGCACCAAGGGGATCATCGCCGATAACCTCCAGCTGCAGGCGTCGCTGTTCTATGACCTGAGGCGCGACCAGCAGGTGAAGAGTTCGGTCGTTCGGGTTCGCGCCGACGGCAGCACCGAGTTCATCGACTTCTTCGGCAACGCAGCGTCAGGCACGAACCTCGGCGCCGAGCTCGAGGTGGACTTCTATCCGACAGAAACCCTTGGACTGAACATGAGCCTCGGCCTGCTCAAGGCGACGTTCGACAACTACATCAACGAGTTTGGCGAAGACCTGTCCGGCCGTGACCAGGCACAGGCGCCACGCTACACCGCCAGCGTTTCGGCGGATTACCGGCGCGGCGGCTGGTTCGTGCGCGCAGGCGTCGATGCGCGTGACAGGTTCTACTTCTCTGACCGTCACAACCTTCGGGGCAACGCCTACGCACTCGTGAATGCAAGCGCCGGCTATGAGGCCGATCACTGGACCATCCGGCTATGGGGACGAAACCTCACCAATCGCGACTACTACGTGCGCGGATTCGGCAGCTTCGGCAACGACCCGCGCAACGGCTACGCGGTGGAGCCTTACCTGCAGTTCGGCGAACCGCGCGTACTCGGCATCGACTTTGAATATCGCATGAGGTAACCCAATGGAGATTTCACTCGACATCAGCCTTTACCCGCTCGCGGACGAGTACCTGCCTTCGATCAAGTCTTTTATCAAGCGACTCGAGGAGGCCCCCGGACTCGCCATTGCCCGCAACGACCTCAGCACGCAGGTATTCGGAGACTATGACGTCGTAATGGACACGCTGAAGCGTGAGGTCCGCCGGAGCTTCGAGACCCACGGGAAGGCCGTGTTCGTCATCAAGTTCCTGATGGACGACCTGCGTGGACTCAAGGATGAGCCACTTGATTGAGACATTCATACGTGAGTTCAACCAGAACAGTGCGATCGAACTGATCGCAGTCGTACTGGCCATCACTTACCTGCTGCTTGCGGTACGTGAAAACATCGCGTGCTGGTACGCCGCTTTCGTTTCGACGGCGATCTACTTCTTCATCTTCATGCGCGTACACCTCTATATGGAGTCCGCACTGCAAATCTACTACCTCGCGATGGCCGTCTACGGCTGGTACGAGTGGAAACGCGGGGCCGGCGACGAAGGCGTGAGCATTTCGACCTGGCGGCCGGCGCGACACCTCCAGGTCGTCTGCACCGTCATCGCATTGTCCATTCTCACTGCGCTGGCCCTGGACAGATGGACCGATGCCCGCTTGCCGCTACTCGACTCCTTCACGACCTGGGGTGCAATCGTGACGACCTGGATGGTCGCGCGGAAGATTCTGGAAAACTGGGTCTATTGGCTCGTCATTGACAGCGTCTCGGTCTATCTCTACATCGACCGCTCGCTCTACTTCACCGCACTGCTGTTCATCGCATACCTGGTTATCGTGGTGTTCGGCTGGATCGAATGGCACCGGACGTGGCGGACACAGCAGGCCGCCTGAGCGCGGCACTGGATACCTACCGGTCATGGGAGGGCGACCTCCCGTCTCGCCCGGAGGTCCTGCTGCGCCTCGCGAGCGCCAGCAACGAGAACTATCTCGTTGGCGCAGGCACAGCGCGCTTCGTCATACGACTCGACAACGACAACCCGGCACTTGGCGTGGACAGGCAGATCGAGGCGACGATATTGCGCGACATCGCAGGTCGACCCTTTGCGCCTCACGTCGTGCACTTCGGAGAAGGCTTTCTCGTCACCCGCTTCGAATCCGGCGACCACCCACGCATCCTGTCAGTATCGAACCTGGACGTGATCGGAGCGCTGTTCAATTCGATCCATCACTGCCCAACGCAGGTCGACGCGGCGCTGGACCCGGCCGCCCACGCCCGGGATTACCTCGAACGTTCCGGTGACGCGGGTAACCGACTGCTCGATGAATGCGCGAAGGCAATCCTGGCCGGACAACCCGGCACATCGACAACATCGTGCCTCTGTCATCACGACATTACTCGAGCGAATGTCCTCCTGGGCGCCGGCACGTGCAAGGCGATCGACTGGGAATACGGCCGGCTGGGAGATCCCGCCTTCGACATTGCCGTCTTTGCACAGACCAGCGAACTGGACGAGTCCTCGCTTGACGCCCTCCTGGGCGCCTATGGCAACAACTCTCCCGGTTTCCGGCAACGCGTCAGCCAGCGCCGACGACTCTATGAACTCATCGAGGTTCTGTGGTGGCGCCTGCGTGATCCGGACAACCCTTCGAACGAGATGCGAGCCCGCACACTCGCGGCGTCACTCGAACACTGATCCGGTTTGTCAGGGTCAGGCATCTCCATTACAGTTACGCCACACAAAAGGGAGACGATTCTCACATGAAGCTGGAACAGATCAGGCATATCGGCGTCGTCGGCGGCGGCGTGATGGGTGGTGGCATTGCGCAGGTCCATGCCGCAGGCGGATACCGCGTTACGATTCGCGATATCTCCGAGCAGATCATCGAAGACACTCGCCAGTCGATCGTCGAAGGCAAGTGGGGCGTCAAGCGGGCCGTCGAGAAAGGCAAGATGGGATTCGATGCCGCGCTGCAGGTTATCGATCTCGTCGGTTACACGACAAAGGTCGAGGATCTCGCCGACTGTGACCTCATCATCGAAGCCGTTCCGGAAAACCTGGAACTCAAACAAAAGGTGTTCGAGGAACTCGATAAAGTGGTGAAGCCGGAGGCGATTTTCACTTCCAACACCTCGGGCATCGTTATCCAGGAAATCGCCGCGCTCGTCTCGGACCAGCGCAAGGAGCAATTCGTCGGGATGCACTTCTCCAACCCGGTACCGGTCATGAGCATGTGCGAGGTCATCACGACACCGCAGTCATCACAGGAGACCATCGACGCAGTGGTCGGCGTTGCGACGGCTGCAAAGCGGGCAATCTGTATGGTCAAGGATACGCCCGGAACCCGCGGATTTATCCTGAATCGTGTGTTCGCCGCCGCTGCACGCGAAGCGCGCAAGATCGTCGAAGACGGCATCGCGACACCCGAGGATGTCGACAAGGCAATGATCACGGGCCGGAACTGGCCGGCGGGCTTCTTCGGTGCACGCGGTGGCATCGGCAAACAGTGGTAGCCCCGACGCGGGCGGGCTCTCGCTCGCCCACGTTGACGTTCAAGTATTCGATCTCGCGTTCCGGCTCACGACACTAAAGGATCGTCAGCAGTTCGCGGACCCCGGCGGCTATTTTGAATCGCTGGGTATCTCTCCCGCCACCTGGCCGCTGTTCGGCGTGACCTGGTCGTCGGGCATCACGCTCGCTGAGCTCATGACAACCGAACCGATCGAAGGCCTGCGGATACTCGAGGTCGGTTGTGGGCTCGGCCTCGCCAGCCTCGTCCTGAAGCGGCGCGGTGCGGATATTACCGCCTCTGACATTCACCCGATGGCAGGCGAGTTCCTTTCGCGCAATGCGCGTGACAACAACATCGAACCTGTGAGGTTCCTGCGACTCGACTGGCAGCGTCCGCCCGATGATCTGCCTCAATACGACCTGATCATCGGTAGCGACCTGCTTTATGAGCGGGAGCAGCCGGCGATGCTCGCCGGGTTCGTGCCGAACCATACCAACCGCATGATACTGACCGACCCGGGTCGCGGTCAGGCCGCACGTTTCAGTCGCGCAATGGAAGCAGCCGGTTTTCGTGCAGAGTCGATTCAGCGAGGCAAGGAACGCATCGTTCGTTACGAGCGATCGATCCGCTCCCATACCGGGGCGAGCGACACCACTTGACCAGAGGTCATCGCGTCGTCGATGGCAAAGCAGGTCGCCGCGGCCGTCAGTCCCTCGTCGATACCCGCGCTCATCGCACCGCCTTCGAGCATGGCCGAGACGAGTTCGCTCGCAAGGATATCGTCTCCGCCACCGTGCATGCCGACGGCCGTGGTGGAGTGATCCTCGGCCTTGGTGTCGAACCCGATCCGGTGCAGCCGAATCTCCCCGGTGATGACATCGGAGCGGATCGCACCCTCGGTACCACAGATGTACATCCGCCGTTCCGGAATGCCTGCATTGGAGTTCATGTGGAACGCGGCGCGGACGTCGTTCTCGTACTCCAGGATCACTACCTGGTTGTCGACGATGTCCTTGTCGCTCGTAAATGGGTGTTCCCCGATCGATCCACGCCGGACCCGATAGGCGTCCCTCCCCTGTTCATCCACCCCGAGACGCTCCACGTGATGTGCGTTCTCCGGCGTGAAGAAGTTGTTTCCGCCGAAAGAGGCAACGCGACGCGCGCGTGACGCAACGAGCCAGTTGACGATGTCAATGTCGTGGCAGCACTTCTCGAGCACATGCGAGCCGGCATGCTCAGTGAGCCTGCGCCAGTCGCCCATGATGTAACCACCATGGTTGAACGGCAACGTTTCGTTGAAGTCGATGCTTAACACATCCCCGATGGCACCGGAGGCAATCAGCGACTTGAGTTTTCGGTAATGCGGCGAATAGCGCAGCGTGAAACCGATCACGAATTGTTTGCCGGATTCTCGCCACGCATCACGCATGGCGAGGCAGTCATCGAGATTCGTCGCGAGCGGCTTCTGCCAGAACACGTGCTTGCCGGCCCTGAACGCGGCAATGGATTGTTCGGCGTGCTTCGAGTTCCAGGAAGCGATCATGACCCACGAACAATCAGCCGCCAGCACAGCTTCCACGGAATCGCACACTTTGCCGGTGAATCCCAGGTATTCACGGGTTCGCGCCACGGATCGTTCGTCAGGATCGAACAGGCTTGCCAATGAAACCGCGTTCGATTTCTTCTGGACGAGGTCGGCGACATACCGCCCCATGCTGCCGACCCCTATCAGGCCGATCTCCACCTGTGACATCGATGGTCAGTCGTTTGGCAGCATCACGGTCTTGTCATCCTCGACAGTACCGGAGTAGCCCGCGTTGAGCTTGTATATGACGTCGCCGTCCTCGCGCCCCCGGTCAACGAAGCCCATCAGGACGATCTGCTCGAGCCGGTAAAACAGCTCACGGTCCGGGATAAAAGAAAACTTCTCCTGCAACGAACCGATGGTGGCCTGCTTGTTCGACTCCATGTGCTGGAGGATCTGCAGTTGGGTACCGGTCAGGGTCTTGCGTATCTCCCACCAGTCCTTTTCGGCTTCCGCTTGCGATCCGGCCTCCGCGCGGGGCTTCCCACGACTGAATGCGGCGACCAGATAGCCGATGACGAGACCAATAACCAGGGCAATGCCAATCTCCGTCATGCCTTCCATCGATAGGGCTCCTGCACCTCACTGTCGGATTCACTAAGAGTACGGCATTGCTCGTGCCCATGCACGCCGCGCGTCACCGGCGCAACTCGAGATACTCGGCATTGACGCAGTTCTCGAGCCTGCCGGTCCTGAGGTACTTGAGCGCGACGGTGATACCCTTCGTACGCATGTCGTAGGCACTTTCGGGCGTGTAGAATGCCGAGTGCGGAGTGATCACTATTCGATCGGCGAGTTCCGGATCGTCGCCCCGCCACGCCTTGATGAGCGGTCGGTCCAGGTTGGCCGGCTCCTCCGGCAATACATCGAGGCCCGCGCCCCCGATCCGGCCTGAAACGATCGCTTCAAACAGGGCATCGATATCCACCACCTCGCCCCGGGCGGCATTGATCAGGACAAGTCCCGGTTTGGCATGTCCCAGCACATTCGCATCGATCAGGTTGCGCGTTTCATCGGAAAGCGGGACGTGAAGGCTCACGATGTCGCTTTGGCGAAACAGGGCTTCCAGCGAATCGACACGATCGATCCCAAGCGCGAGATCGCTCCCGTTGGTCAGGTACGGGTCATAGAACGTGACGGCCATACCGAAAGCCTTGGCACGAAGCGCAAACGCCGTGCCGATCCGCCCAAGGCCGACGATGCCGATTCTCGCGACCGACAGCCTGCGCGCAAGCGGCTGGTCTGTGGCGCGCCAGTTTCCACGTGGGTCCTTGCGCAATCGAGCATCGTGGCGATGAATGCCCTTCATGAGCGTCAGGAGCAGCGCCATCGCGTGATCCGCCACATCCTGCGTGCCATAATCAGGTACGTTGCAAACAGGGATACCATGTCGGCCATACTTCGCAAGGTCAATGTTGTCGAAGCCGACCTTAGGGGTTATGAAGATCCGGCAACGCGACAGTTTGGCCATATCGGGTTCGGCGATCGGGTCGGGCGTACTGATCACGGCGTCGCACGTGCCCCATTGCTCATCCGTCACCATGTCAGGTCGCTCGACGAAGACGCAATCGACCCCGTCTCCTGCCACCTGGATCTCGTCCTGGTTCTCATCGCGCCAGCGGCGCGCCGGCCACAGTAGATTGATGTTCATCCTCGTCCCCTTTTTGTCTCGAGAGCGATGCCCGGCGTCACGCGTCGGCAGGAACCGCCGCCAACTGGCACGCTTGATGCTGACTTTGCTGGCCTGCGCGGCAACGAGTAGCCACGCCAGCCTTCCCGGTTGCGAAGCGGACTTCACACCCGCGCCAAGCGGCTATAACTTCGTCAAGGCATTGCGTCCCGAGCCGGACTTGCCGCGCGGCACCGTGATCGGGACTATACACTACACACGGCTTCCGGTATTCGACGAAACGGATCCTACTGAGAACAACGTCGTCTTTCGCTGGGCAAACCGGTTTCACGTCATCTCGACCGAACGCACGATCGAGCGTGAAGTGCTGCTGCGTCCCGGTGACCGTTACGATGAGCATTCGCTTGAAGAGTCTGCCCGAATCCTTCGCTCCGCCGGTTATCTCTATGATGCCGACATACGTCCGGTTCGCCTGTGCGACGGCGTGGCCGATGTCGAAGTGATCACCCGCGACGTGTGGTCTTTCACGCCCGAAGTGTCATTCGACCGATCCGGGGGAGAAAACAGCAGCCAGTTCGGCATCGCTGAAACCAATCTGCTGGGGAGCGGGCGGACAGTCTCGTTTGCGTCAAGCAATGACGTGGACCGCAAGTCGACCAGTTTCGGCCTCGAGGACCGGAATATCGGCGGGCGCCGCATCGCCGGCAAACTCTCGTGGATCGACAGCGACGATGGCTACCACCAGTTCGCCCGGTTCCAGAAGCCTTTTTTCGAATTGAACTCACGGCAGGCGTGGCTCGTGAGTGCGGACCGCGTTGCTCGGGATGACACGCAATATTTTCGCGGCCAAAAGGTAAGCGCCTTGCAGCACGAAATCGACGAGTACATAGCGAGCGTCGGTTTCTCGCCGGGATTGACCGGCAACATGACCAAACGACTCCGGTTCGGCTACACCTATCGCGAAGACAGGTTCGGTCCTGCTTCGGACCTGCCCGCTCCGGCGGCAGTGCCCGACGATCGCCGCCTGTCGTACCCCTTTGTCGAGTTGGCCCTGATTGAAGACAACTATGTGCGCGCGACCAACATCAACCAGATTCACCGCACCGAGGATCTCCACATCGGCCTGTCGGCGAGCCTGTTCCTCGGAGCGGCCACGATCGCACTTGGCTCAGACGAGACACGGTTCGTCTTTCGCGCGGATGCTTCCGATACGTTGCTCTACACCGACACCAGCCTGCTGCAACATGAGGCAAACCTGTCAGGTGTCTACAACCGCAGCCGCCAGCACACCGAGAACGTCGTGGCGAACTACGCCATCCGCTATTACCGTGCCCAGACAACACATCGCGCGTTCTTCGCACAGGTGAAGACAACCTGGACGGACAACCTGGACGCGTCGAGCCAGGTGGTGATGGGTGGCCAGACTGGTGCCCGGGCTTTCGATAACCGTCTCCAGACGGGTGACAGGTCACTGCTGCTGACGCTTGAAGAACGGCAATATACCGACCTGCATATCCTTGGACTGGTCCGCGTCGGTTTTGCCGCCTTCATCGACGCCGGACGCGCCTGGACTCCCGGGGTCGATGACGGGCTGGCGAACGATATCCTTGCCGACTTCGGTGTCGGCCTGCGTCTCGCTTCCAGCAAAACCAACGTCGGCGGCATCGCGCACGTTGACGTCGCGTTTCCATTGACCAATCGCAGCGAGCCGGGCGTCTCCGGTGTCCAGGTCAGCATCACCCTGCAGGACACATTCTGAGGTCCTGTCGGCGTGATATGCTCCGGTCCTGGTCCAATTGGGGAGTGACAACGTGAATCCATTCGATCTTTCCGGGCGCGTCGCCCTCATCACCGGTGGCAACAGCGGGATCGGCCTTGGCATTGCAGAGGGGCTCGCAGCGGCCGGCGCCGACGTGTCTATCTGGGGAACGAATGCCGACAAGAACAAGCAGGCACTCGAGGGCCTGAAGCAGCTTGGCACCAAAGTGTCAGCCTTCCAGTGCAACGTTGCCGATGCCGACCAGGTCGCGTCTGTCTTCAACCAGACGCTGGAATACCACGGTCGCATCGATGGTTGCTTCGCCAACGCCGGTGTCGGCGGCCGCGGCATACCGTTCGATGAATTCACCGAAGAAGAGTGGCGACGGGTGATGGGCGTCAATCTCGACGGTGTGTTCCACACCTTCAAGCATGCGGCAAAGCATATGCGTCAACGTGCAGGCGAAGGTGACGCCTTTGGCCGCCTTGTCGGGACCGCGAGCCTTGCAGCAATCTCCGGCCAGCCCCGCGGCGAACACTATGCCGCGACCAAAGGCGGACTCGTTTCGATGATTCGCGC
>JAGRIN010000085.1 GCA_020443245.1 Pseudomonadales bacterium | reverse complement strand
TTGATGATGTCGTCGTCCACGCCAAGGTCGCGCTGGAATTTGAGTACCACCGCAGCAAACGCTTCGTTGACTTCAAACAAGTCGATGTCGTCCTTTGTCATGCCGGCCTTCCTGAGACAAATCTCCGCTGCCGGCCCCGGCGCGGTCAGCATGATGACGGGTTCCGTGCCGGCGGTCGCGGTCATGACGATACGTGCGCGCGGCTTCAGGCCGTGCGACTTTGCGTATTCCGGTGAGGAAAGGAGGATGGCGCTTGCGCCGTCCACGACGCCTGACGAATTACCCGCATGGTGAACATGATTCACGCCACTGATCTGTGGATACACTTCCTTGCAGATATCATCGAGCGTTTTAACCTGTCCCTCGAACAACGTCTTGCCCATCTTCTCGAACGACGGATTCAGGTCGCGCAGGCTCTCGATGGTCGTGCCGGGCCGGGGATGCTCATCGCGATCGAGCGCGAGCGCACCATCTTCGCGATAGATCGGCACGAGCGACCTGTTGAACCGTCCCTCTGCGATCGACTCGGCCGCTCGCGTCTGGCTGCGAACCGCATATCCATCAACGTCGTCGCGCGTAAAGCCTTCCAGCGTCGCGATCAGGTCCGCGGAGATACCTTGCGGGATGAGCGGATACTGTTCGAACAAGTGCTTGTTGTTCGCGGTAAAACCATCGGTGTGGGTTGGCGCGTACCGGGACATGGACTCGACACCGCCACCGACGACCAGGTCCTGGTGGCCGCTCATGATGCCCATCGCGGCAAACGTCACCGCCTGCTGGCCCGAACCACAGAAGCGGTGCAATGTTACCCCCGGCGCCGAGATCGGCCAGCCGGCATCGAGCACGGACATGCGCGCGATGTCATGTGCATGGTCACCACTGCCTGCACCGCAGCCGGCCACAACATCCTCGACATCGGCCGGGTCAAAGCCGACCTTCGACTGCAGGCCGTTCAGCACCTGCGCCATGACACGCTGTGGATGTATTTCGCTGAGGCTACCTACGCCGGGTTTGCCGCGTCCCCTGGGAGAACGCACACCATCGATGATCCATGCTTCTGGCATTGTCTTGCTCTCTATGTGTGAAAAAACTGCCTCGATTGTACTTCGCGGGCCCTTTTCAAGTCGACCGCGAGCCCCTAGAGTGCAGGCCATGGACGTACCACTGATCGACATAGCCGGCCTCCCGGACGATCCCGTCGCGATCGAGGGGGTCGCGCGGGCCTGTGAGCAATGGGGCTTCTTCAAGGTCACCGGCCACGGCATCGACGACAGCCTGGTCGACGATTTCATGTCGGCCATGCGGACATTCTTCGAGCAGCCGGAGCCTTTGCGACAATCGGTCCTGCGATCACGCGAAAATCCCATGGGCTACTACGACAGGGAACTCACCAAGAACACGCCGGACTGGAAGCAGGTGTTCGACTATGGCATCGATCTCGCCGACCCCGGTACGCACGTCCCCTCCCGCTGGCCTGCGTTACCTGGCTTCAGGGAGACGATGATCGCATGGTTCGATGCTTGCACCGGCGTCAGCTTCAGGCTGCTGGGTGCATTGGAAGTCTCGCTCGATGTACGTCCCGGCACCCTTGCACGATCGTTCCGGCCGGTACACACGAGTTTCGTGCGACTGAACTATTATCCGCCCTGCGACGACCCCGCACCGGAAGATTCCGGGACTGTTGTCGAACGCGGTCTTCTCGGCGTCAATCGCCACACGGACGCAGGCGCCCTCACCGTGCTCGTACAGGACGACGTCGCATCATTACAGGTCAATCGCGACGGCATTTGGCATACCGTCCAGCCCGACAAGCGAGCGCTCGTCATCAACGCCGGCGACATGCTCCAGGTGTGGTCTAACGACCGCTTCAAGGCGGCAGAGCATCGCGTCCTCGCGCGCGACACTGCCGAACGTTTCAGCGCACCCTACTTCTTCAATCCTGCCTTCGAGACGAACTGCGTACCGCTGGGCGTTTCGTCAGCAGAGGCCGTCTACAACCCGGTCAACTGGGGGCACTTCCGCACAGCCCGCGCCGATGGCGACTACGCGGACTATGGCGAGGAAATACAGATCTCACAGTTTCGCAAGCGTTGATCCGAGGCGCTTTGTTGCCGACAATGAAACAAAATACCGACGGGACGACGCATGAAGCGTGTAATGCTTTACTCGCCAGGCGACAAACGGATCGTGCAAGGCGGCACAGAACTGATCGACACCTGGCGATCCGGCAACGGCACTATCTGGGTCGACCTTGCCGATGAATCGCCGTCAGCCGAGTCGAGGTTTTTGGAAGAGACCTTCGGCATCCACCCGTTCGCCATCCAGGACGCACAGCGCGACCGACATCCCCCGAAGTTCGAGCACTTCGATGACTACTACTTCCTGCTGTTGAAAGGGCTCTCGCCCGCACCGGAAGGCACAGACTTCGACACGATCCAGATTTCGATGTTCGTCGGCGACCGGTTTCTCGTCACGCGCCACTCCGACGTGTCCCTGTCGATCGACCTGCTCTGGAAGAGCGTAACCCTAACGCCAACGTTACTCGAGCAAGGTGCACGGGGGCTGGTACCGCGCCTCACCCGAAACATCGTCAACCGTTACCTCGAATTGCTGTTCCAGATCGAGACCACGCTCGACAACCTTGAGCAGGAACTGCTTGGCGGCGACCCGAGCGACAGGCAACTGACCCTGCTCGCGACCTACAAGACCCGGCTGCGGCGAATGTCGCGAACGTTCACCTACCATGAACAGATTTTCGCAGACCTGCGCCACGACGAGCGCGCGACAGAGGACGGGAAGCTCGAGCATCATTTCAACGACGCGTACGAACAACTCGAGCGCGTCGAGAGCCTCGCGCGACTGTACTACGATCTCGCTTCGGACCTGATCGACTCTTCGATTTCGCTTGCCTCACACCGGCTGAACGGGATTATGAAGGTGCTCACAATCATCACCGCCATCTTCGTTCCGATGGGATTCCTGGCGGGCGTCTATGGGATGAATTTCGATCATATGCCGGAGCTGCACTACGAGTATTCCTACCACATATTGCTGGCTACGATGGCGACATTGGCCGTTGGCCTCCTGACCCTGTTCAGGTTCAAGCGCTGGCTCTGATCGAAAGTCAGATATGACTCCGTAGTTTCAGTTCACGGGGGTGAGGCTCGAGGTAAACCTGCCCCTTTACGTATTCGCTGGGATACTTCCTGAGATGGTGATTGATCAGCGTGATCGGCACGATGACCGGGACTTCCCCCCGACGATGCGCGTCGATCACTTCGAGGAGCTCCGCCTTGTCGCCGGCATCCAGGTGCGCCTTGAAAAATCCCATGATGTGCATCAACACGTTCACATGCTTGCGCGGCGTCGCGAGGTGCCTGAGCCCCGCCATGAACTGCGACAGATACTCCGCGGCAAGCGACTCGAGGTCCCCGCGCCCCGCCTCGGCAACGAGTCGTCCAAGGCGCCGATAGGTCGTCTCGTCGTGTGCCAGCAGGAAGAACTTGTGGCGGGTATGGAAATCGACCAGGGATGAAGCCGAGAGTCCCACGGCGACCATCGTTTGCCAGCGATGAAAGGCGAACACGCGCTCGATGAAGTTCTCCCGTAGTCCGGGGTCCATCAGGCGTCCTTCCTCCTCGAACGGCAGGTTCGGGTGAGTCGACATGATTTCCCGGGCGAATGCGCCCTGGCCGTCTTTCTCGACACGCGTACCACGATAGACCTTGACGCGTTCCATGCCACAACTGGGAGAATCCTTCTTCAGGATGTACCCCGAGAGCCGATCCATCTCCTGCGCCACTGCTTTGCCGTAGCCCGTGAGTCGCGCGGTGTAGTCTTCCGCGGGGTTATCCACGCCGCGAACGCGAATGCCATCACCGTCATCCACGAGACGTATCGGCGGGCGAGGCACCGGCAGTCCGATTGCGATCTCCGGACACCAGGACACAAACTCGAAATGCTCGCCCAAGGTCTGCGTGATGTATCGGTTGTGCTTGTGACCGCCGTCGTAGCGCACCTCCTGTCCCAGCAGGCAACTCGATATACCGATCAGCGGCTTGTCATTTATTCCCAAATGAAATCAATCCTATGCAATTTTTTCTATTTTAATCGCCATTCCAGCATGAATAATGACACCCCGGATACTATGGTTCCCGGAGGACATTATGCGAACGCTACTGAAATTTGAAGCCGACTGGTGCGGCCCCTGCCAGCAGCTCAAACCCATCGTAAACGATGTACTGGGCGCTCATACGGATTCCGTCACGCTTCGGACCATCGACGTGGACGATCCCGAAAACATGCCGCTGGTGCAGGCTCACGGCGTCCGGGCGATCCCGACCCTGGTCCTCATCGAGGGCGACGAGATACTGCGTACCCATCGCGGTGTGTTGGGACGTGCCGAACTCGAGGATTTCGTTACCGCGGCATGACCTCGCCTTCCACGGGTTCTGGTAGACTCGGTACTATGACGACCGAGGCTATCGAACCCGTGGATCGCCCTCCCTTCTTCGCAGAGGAGCCGGAGGCATTGTCAAAACTCGTCAAGCTCGTCGACCCCGGGCTCGAGTTCGTTTCAGACCTGCATCCCGATGCATCGAGCTGTCGCACGCTGCTGGTCACCGAAGCCGGGCAAAAATACATCCTCAAGGTACGACAGGTATCCCGGAACAATTGGGATGACACCTATTTTCATTTCGAGATCGATGCCCTGCGCCGCGTCGATGAGATGCATCTCACCGGTGTGACGCACATGTTGCGCCACTACCTCGACGACAATTACGAGGCGATCCTGAAGACGTTCGCGGAGGGAACCCCGTGTAACCGTCTCGACTGGCAATCGCTTCAGTTCAACCCCGAGTTCATCGCCAAGCTGGACGCGCTGTACATGAAGCTGCACCTGGCAGGTATTGCGAAGATCCACTTCATGCCCCGCAAGGTGGTCATCGGCGACGATGGTGAACTCACGCTCGTTGACCTCTCGACCTGTATCGTCGAGAAAGAGTACGGCATTCACCGCTTCGCGCAGGAGATGCTCGAGGACTCACGCTTCATCAATCGCCTGGAGCGGCGATCGCGAAGGCACGCGCGCGCTGCTACTGCTTGACGCGCTGGATGCTTTTGATCACGACCGGCGTCTCGGGCACATCGCCGTAACCCTTGAAGTCGTGCGTTGGCACGGACTCGATCGCTTTCACAACTGACATGCCGTCCACAACGCGACCGAACACCGCATAACCGAAGCCCTTGCAGGTCTTTGGCTTGTACAGCCCCTTCTCCCGCGCTTGCTCAATGGCAGCCAACTGCTCGCGCGTGCAACTCATCGCTGAATGGTCCAGGTGCGTATTGTCGTGGACATTGATATAAAACTGGCGGCCCGCACTGTCGATCTCATCCATGCGCGCCATGGCGATCGTGCCTGACGCGTTCTTCAGTCCGTTGTCCGCTTCGTTGTGAATCGTGCCGTGCGTCGCTTCGAGTTCGGTCATGTCAGGACGATGGCCGCCTCCCTGGATCATGAAGTCCTTGATGACGCGATGGAAGATCGTGCCGTCATACGCTTTCTCGTCAACGTATGACAAGAAGTTCGCGACGGAAACCGGCGCGTGTTCCATGTCGAGTTCGACGACGATCTTGCCGAGGCTCGTGTCGATCACGACTTCCGGGTTCTTGGCGGCCGCGGCCAACGGGAAGATGACCGAGAGAAGTGCCAGGAGCAGTCTGTTCATTCATTAGTCCTCAAAGGCTTTCGGTGGCACGAAGCCGCCGAGTTGCTCTGCTACCATCCGGGCGAATTCGATCGAGAAGTAGTCGCCCATTTCCCTTGCAACGATCTGCACGCCGATCGGAAGGCCCTGGTCGTTCAGGCCGGTCGGTACAATTGTCGAGGGAAGGTACGACACGCCTGTGAGGCCTGCCCAGAAAATCTGCTCGAAGTAAGGCCGCGGCTCGTTGTTGACGGTCAACGTCCGGGCGCCCATCTGCGGATTCTGGTCGTGCGGGAATGCAGGTGTCGAACACATGGGCGTCAGGAGAATGTCAAAGTCCTTGAAGAATTCGTGCCACGCCCAGCGAAGATGGGTGCGGTTCTCATTGTGTTGATGCCACTCCCGATAATAGAGACTGGACGCGATCGTTACCTGCGCCAGCGCACTCCTGTCGTCCGGTGCGAGTTGACGTCGACGTTCGACATTCGCCCGGAATACATCCTCGGGTTGGCGCGCGCTCATCGCCGAGTGAAGCAGGTTGGTGTACTGATCGTGCGAGTAGTCCGGCGCAAAGTCGGGGCGCGCGCCATAATCGACGAGGGCGCCCGCCTTCTCAGCAAGTTCCGCCACCTGCAGTACGCGCGCCTTGACGGACTCGTCAACCGGCGCGAGGTTGTCATCGGCCCACACGGCGATCCTGAAGTCCCGAAGCGTTTTCTGCGTGGGTTCAGGTAATGCAAGGTTCCAGCCAGGGAGATGAAGGTCATCCGCACCACCGACCAACTGCACTGCAAGGCGCAAATCGCGCGCACTACGTGCCAGCGGACCGATTACAGAGATGTCCGAGGGCGTCAGTACGCCCGGGAGCGCATGGCCGCGCATAGGCAGGATGCCCCAGGTCGGCTTGTGCCCGAATACGCCGCAATAGTGCGCGGGGTTCCGAATCGAGCCCCCGATGTCGCTGCCCATCTCGAGGCCCGTCATGCCCGAGGCGAGTGCCGCGGCCGATCCACCCGACGAACCGCCGGGACCTCTCGCCAGGTCATGGGGATTGTTCGTCGTGCCATACACTTCGTTGTAACTCTGGAAGTCAGCGAGTGAAATCGGCACGTTGGTCTTGCCGAAGATCACTGCGCCCGCATCCTGGAGCCGCTCGCAGGCGACGGCATCCGAAGTCGCAATGTTGTCCTTCAGGGCGGGATTACCCCAGGTCGTCGGCAGGCCTTCAATGTTGTAGGACTCTTTGACAGTCATGCTAACGCCATGCAACGGGCCCCAGTTCTCGCCCCGTGCGAGGGCGGCGTCCGCCTCCTTTGCCCGTGCGCGCGCTTTGTCGAGCTGCGTGACGACGATCGCGTTGATTTGTGGGTTGTATTTTTCCATCCGGTCAATGTAGTGACCGAGGAGCTCGACGCTGCTGATTTCCTTCTTCCTGATCTTCTCAGCCAGCGCGGTGGCATCCGCAAAAGCAATTTCGTCCATTGCCCTTCCCTCTTCATCACGAATTGTGCGTGCAAGCTTATTGAGATCGGGCCTGCTTTGAAAGCGAGAATCCAATGTGGGAGACTTCGGGGCATTCGATATTCGGGCCGACATACACTTATGACTACCGAGCTGGAAGACTTCCGCCAAGAAACACGTGCCTGGCTGGCCGAGAATTGCCCCGAGAGTGTCAGAGGCCCGGGATTCATTCCCTGGGGCAGTAGCAAGATCGAACTCGAACCCGACACTGCACTCTGGCTTGAGCGCATGGCGGCCAAGGGATGGACGGTCCCGACGTGGCCTACCGAATTCGGCGGCGCCGGGCTCTCGCGGGCCGAGTACATGGTCCTCGGTGAAGAAATTCGGCGGATCGGTGCACGTGCACCGCTGACCGGCCGTGGCATCAACTATATCGGCCCGACCGTACTGGAGTTTGGTACCGAGGAGCAGAAGGCAAAGTGGCTCCCGAGATTTGCCCGCGGTGAGGGCGGATGGTGTATGGGATACAGCGAACCGGCAGCGGGCAGCGATCTCGCCAACCTCCAAATGCGATGTGTCGATGAAGGTGACGTCTACCGACTGAACGGCATGAAGATCTGGACGTCAGACGGTATCTACGGCGACTGGATCTTCTGCCTCGTTCGGACCGATTCGCAGAAGCCGAAACACGAAGGGATCAGCCTCGTTCTCGTCAATATGGATCAGCCGGGGGTTCGCGTTCGTCCCATCCGGTTGATCAGCGGTTCGTCGCCGTTCTGCGAAACGTTCTTCGAAGACGCTATCGCCGACAAGGACGACCTGATCGGCCCCGTCAACCAGGGCTGGACGGTCGGCAAGCGACTCCTGCAATACGAGCGCTCGGTCCATGGTGGTGTGAATACCAGCGGCCAACAGGTCGAACAAAAATCCGAGCCTTTACCTGACATCGCCAAGCGATACATTGGTGAAGCGGGTGGCCGTATTGCGGATGAAGCCTTCAGGACACGACTCGTTAACCTCGAGATGAACCAGCACGCCTACAAGCTCACACAGCGGCGCGTGATTGCAGAGACAGAAGCGCGCGCCCCCACAACGGCCACTTCCATCCTGAAAGTGAAGGGCGCCGAATTCACCAAGGAAGCCGCCGAGGTTCTCCAGGCAGCGATGGGATGCCAGGGGTTCGGTTGGGAGGGCGACGGGTTCACGGACGATGAGATCGATGCCAACGCCAACTGGCTCTCGACGAGGGCCGTGTCGATCTACGGCGGCACGAGCGAGATCCAGCGCAACATCATCGCGAAGCGTGTGCTGGGCCTGCCCGACTGATCAGCTTGCCGGGCTCGCCTCGGCCGACCGCCCGGATCGCTTGACCGCGACCCGTGCCCGGCGGAACAGGTTACGAACCGCCTGCGGCGCGATCAGGCATGCCGGCGTCACAATCAGTGTCAGGACGGTTGCGAACGTCAGTCCCGATACCAACGCGGACGCGAGCTGAACCCAGAACGACGCCACAGGACCACCGACTTCAACTTCACGGCCAATCAGGTCGATCGACACACCGCATGCCATCGGCAACAGGCCGAAGCCGGTCGTAAACGTCGTGAGGAACACAGGACGCAGGCGCTGGCATCCGGTCTGCACGATAACGCGTTGCAGGTCCCAGCCAGGGTTCTCGCGCCTGAGATAGTTGAACGTATCGATGAGCACGATGTTGTTGTTCACGATGATGCCCGCGAGTGCCACGATGCCGACGCCGGTCATGATCGCGCTGAACGCCTGATGCAGGATCAGAAGCCCCAGCAATACGCCGACTGTCGACATGATCACCGCCGAAAGGATCAGCAGTGACTGGTAAAAGCTGTTGAACTGGGTGATGAGCAGGATGCCCATGAGCGCAAGCGACAGTCCGAATGCCTTGCCGATGAACGCCATCGACTCGTTCTGCTCTTCGTTCGCACCGCGGAATGTAATCTTCACACCGGGATCAATGTTCGCTGAGGTGTTCAGCCACTGCTGGATCTCTTTTACCTTGTTGTCGGCCAGCACGCCGTCGACAGTGTTGGCACGCACATACATCACCCGATTGCCTTCCTGGCGGTGAATTGTGCTGACCTTCTGGCGCGCATCGCGCTCGACGAAGCTGCTGATCGGCACGCGCCCTTGCGGCGTCGTGACGCGCAGGTTGTCCAGTTCCGTTATCGATCGATATTCCTCGGGGAAGCGAACCCGGATGTCGACTTCATCGTCAACATCGTCCGGACGATACTTGCCGACCAACACGCCGTTGGTTACGAGCTGGATCGCGGCGCCCACACTCGCGACATCCGCACCGAGCATCGCCGCCTTGGCACGATCGACAGTAACTTCCCATTCGATGCCAGGTACCGGCGCGGTATCGTCGATCGCCATGAGGCCATCCATCGTCTCGAGATGCTTGCGCACGCGTTTCGTTTCCCGGCCAAGTACGTCGAGGTCGAGACCGGTCAGTTGTATCTGGATGTCCTTGCCAACGGGCGGCCCGTTCTCCATCTCGCGGACCTCCACACGCACGCCGGGCACATCCTCGATGGCCTCGCGGTACGCGTCCTGCACTTCGAACCCGTCGATATTGCGCGTGTGACGGTCGGAGATCTCAATAAACATGCTGCCGATCTGGTCTGCACTCGAACCGCTGTTGCCACGC
>JAGRIN010000084.1 GCA_020443245.1 Pseudomonadales bacterium | reverse complement strand
TCTTGAGCGCTTCATCGAACCGCATGAGTTCGCGCAATCCCTGCCACCGGATCTCCAGCAACCGCGTTTCATTGCGGTCCGCGGCCACGACGGTCACGGAACGCTGCACCCGGCCCAATGCGCTCAGTTCGCCGAACAGGCTACCCTCGGGCATGACGTTGTTGCGCGTCTTGCTGTAGGCGTCCGGCACCATCGCGAGCACGTTCGGCACGTCCTGTACGAACAGGTGCCCGGAGGCGGACGCTTCGCCTTTGACTTCGCCGCGCCGCGGATAGCGGCTTGCGTCGCGAACTTCCGGGCCGCGCGGATTGGTGAAGAGCTGCTTGAACGAACCGAACAGGCTCTTTTGGGTTACATCCTGGCGATCGAACAGGTTCGCGGGCAATCCGTCGATGATTGCACGGCAGGATCCCTTCATGATCAGGAACGCCGAGTTGCCGTATTCGCCGACACGCACAACCGCGTCGCCGTCGCGGTAGGAACGAATGCGCGTGTCGTTCCGCAGGATCTCCCTGAGCGGCAGCGAACGTGGGAACCTCGTTGCGTCCATCTCGGAGAATGGAGGAATCGACAAGAGTTCGTCGAGTTCCTCCTCCGAGATGTCACGGCGTTCGATCTCGTTCGGCAAGTCGCGGCTGAAGGGGAGATCCCAACGCTGTGGCTTTTCAATTGCCTGGGCGTCTGTCTCTGCCATCAGGGACTCCTAGCCCTCGTAGGGTTTGCCTTTGTACTCCGTCGGGATGAGGGAATCGACCGCTGCAAGGCCGGTACCGTCATGCTTGTCGACAAACGCGCGCGTCGCGGTCGACAGACCGTCCGCGAGACCCGGGTCGACCGTCGTATCCGTCGTGATGTTCGCGGGCACTTTTCCGACCGCGTCTGCAAGTCCGGGCAACTTGACCGCGGCCAGCACCTTGTCGATCTTGCTGCGTGCGTCATTGGCGCGCGCCACCATTGCCATGTGGAACTTGCCGCCTTTTTCTTTCACCGCCGCGATGTTACGCAGGGAAGTCTCGAGGTCGACCATGAGCCCCGTGACGTAGAGCCTGCGCTTTTCTTCCGGCGTGGCGGGGCGGTTCGTCGGTGCATCCGGCGCACCTTTTGAACTCGCGAAGTTGTGGCGAACCTCACCCTGGGACCAGGCGACGAGGTCGAAGTCGCTGCCAGCCTTGTGGCCGCCCATATTGACGACCGACTCGTTGGGCACCGTGTGGCAACCGTAACAGTTCTTTGCGATCTCGTAGATCATGGATGAGTTGATCATGCCTTTTGCCTGCGCCTTCGAGAGTCGCATGGCTCGGCTCGCGGGGTCTTCGTTCTTGCCGGTACCCCACTTGAGGTCTGCGGCAGCAAGGTCTCCCCCCACCTTGGAGTGGATTTCGAGCCAGTCGCGCGCCGGGCCGTGGCACGATTCACACGAGACGCCGAAGGACGCAACGAGCCTGCCATGGCTGACTTCGTTCGTGTAGTGGCACTGTCGGCACTGCGGCGCGCGTTTCATACTGCGCTCGCCCATCGCCTCGAGAATTTCCCGTGCTTCGTCGCTGCGATGTCGATCCTTGAAGGTCGCAAAATGACGCGTGTACTGCCAGGCGTCAGTCTCGGGTGTGTGACAGGTCGAGCAGTTGTCGTCGTTTTTGATGGGGCCGACGATCTTTTCGGCGATCGCCATTTCTTCTTCTTCGGTTACGCCTATGTCGGCCTTGACCAGTGTGGCGGTCCCGAGCAATACGAGAGACACCCCGGCCAGCAGAGTCTGCCTGAACATAACTTTTCCCCTTCGTCGATTTACTTCAGTCGTTTTCGATCTTCTTGGACATGCAAACTACCTGTGCGAACCTCAAACGTCCAATACAAGACGTCCCTTCGGTATGCAGGAACAGGCGAGACAGGTTCCTTCTTCGGCTTCGAAGTCCGGATCGTTGCCCTGGTAGTCTACCTCGCCTTCGATCAGGGTCGTAAGGCAGGTCCCGCAGTTGCCAGCAAGGCATGCATAAGGAATATCGCAGTCATTCGCTTCAGCGAACTTCACAAGGCTATCGAAACTCGGGTCCCAGTGCACGGTCTTGCCCGCGCGCTTGAACACGATCTCGGGTCCCGTCGCATTCGGGTCGACCGGTTTGACCGGCGCCTTGCGCCCGGATGCGGGACCGAAGCTCTCTCGCTTGATGTCCTGCTCCGGCACGCCCCATTCTCGCAGGTCATTGATCAAGGACTCCATCATTGGCGGCGGGCCGCACATCAGGTACTCGAAGTTGTTCGAAGGCAGCACGCGCTTGAACAATTCAACCGAGACGCGCTCCGCATGGTCGTAGTCCTTGCCCTGAACGTCGTCGCCGGATGGGTCGCTGTAGCAAATCTGGATGTGGATGTTCGAATGTTCCGCGCGGATTGCCTCGATGTGTTCCCGCATGCAGTGCTCGATGCCCGAGCGTACGCCATAGAAGAACCAGACTTCCCGGTCGCTGCCGGAAGCGACGACCGCGTTCAGCATGCTGAGCACCGGCGTCAGGCCCACGCCACCACCGATCAGGACAACTGGCCGGTCGCTTGCCATGTCGAGGTAGAACTTGCCGGAAGGGGCCCTGACATCGAGGATGTCGCCTTCCTTGACCGCATCGTGAAAGAAATTCGAGGAGAGTCCGGGCGGGGCTTCCGGCACGTCCCGCGGGGCGGGGACGCGCTTGATCGAGACACGATAGACACCCGGTATCGGCGCATCCGATAGCGAGTAGCAGCGGGTGACTTCCTTCTTTTCTCCCGGCACCTTCAGTTCGAAGGTGAGGAACTGTCCTGGTTCGAACCCTGATATCGGCTTGCCGTCATGAGGTTCAAGGTAAAATGAACACACGGTTTCGTCCGCGCACTCGACGACACGACGCGCCACCACGAACTTGCGTGTGCCGGACCACGAAAGCGACCGCGCCGCCGTGTCCTGCTGCCTGCGCTGCGCCCGGTCGATCGCAAGATCCATTTCCTTTATGTGACGTGCGCGGATGTTTCGTTCGTAGCCCAGTCGCATCATCGCGCTGTAGACCGCGAGGCCGCCGTAGGCGAGCACAGCGATGACGATGGCCGCGCCACCGAGCCACAGGTTGTCGAGAATGAACACTAGAATTCGACCCTCATTTCTACACGTGTACCGTAGCTGTTACTGCGATTTTCATTCCAGGCACCAAACACGTCGAACTGCGCCACAATATGCTGGCCGAGGACATGTCGATAGCGGACACCTGCGGCGACTGCACTCGCGTCCACGTCTGAACGCGTCGAGGACCTGCCGCCGATCTCGAAAATGAACTGGTTCTTGATCGGGTCGATGAACCATTGATAACCAACCGCCCCGCCGAACGCGTCGTCGGCGCGATTGCCGAGTGGTGCGCCGTAACGGCCCATGCCGATTGCCTGAAACAGGATGCCTGTTTGCCCGAGCGGACCGCCCGCAGACGGGTCGCGCGCGGCAGAAGAGAACTGGTCGATGCCGAGGAAGGCATTGACGTACACATGGTCGACCGTCCATGCCGGTGTCCATGACAACTCCGCGAAGATCAGGTTGCCGTCGCGGACCGTCGGTGATTCGACTTCCGTTGCATGGGAACCGAGGACGCGTGTTGAAAGGTTGTAGTGACCGATGCGGCGGATGTCGCTGATGCCCCAGAAGAATCCATCAGTATCACCCTTGCGGTCCTGCACGTAGACAAAGTCCGCGTTGATTGTCGTGCTTGGCAGGTCGGCAGCGAAGTTGAGCGAATAGAGCTTGGTGTCCGGATACTCGGTATTGTCGTTGCGATGGACTTCGTCCCAGCCAAACAGGAACGTTGCCTGCAGGTCGGATCCGCCGGGCATTTTCAGTGTGTTGCGGGTGAGGCCAATCGCATCGATCGAATCGTTGACGAGAATACCGGCCTGGTAGTTGAGCGGCTGTCGGCCGATGGAAAAACCGATGTCGAGCCCCTTGTTGTCATCGCGATCGAGGCCCGGGAAGATTTCTCCGAAATCCCCCTCGAAGAAAAGCGTGGTGACGCGTCCCTGGACTTCGGAATTCCACCCTGTTTCGCCCGCCGGTGCGTCGGGCTCGAACTGGTATGACGTGAACTTGCCGTCCTGGTCGAGCGGACGGATACCGAGGAGGATACGCTCGGAGCCGGAGAGCTGCAGGTTGGCATACAGATCCATCCGGTTGGCCCACTCGGAGTAGGTCTCATCGTTTGCATGAAACGACTGGACCGCGGTCCGGTAGGTGCCGAATACGATCAGGGCGGGTTGCCAGACCGCGCCGGTCGGCAGTTCGAACCCGCGCTCTACGTTCCCCGGGCCAAGGAACGGCGTGCCAAGTTCAATGATCGGTCGTGGGCGACCGGGAAAGGCGCTCTCGTCAATGTCCGCCGAAGATGTATCGGAAATCCGGCTGGTCCGGTTGCCGTGTTCGTCGGTGCCGCCGCCTGACGCCAGTGCAGCGGGAGACAGGCTGAGTGAGAAAACAAGTGAAAGCGCCCAGGACGCGATGCCGGTTCGATTACGACTGGTCATTACTTTCCTGCCCCTGCGCTGGCGAGGTTGTCCACTTCACGTTCCCATACCACCATGTGTCCTGAAACCTGGTTGTCTTCCGGGTCGTCGGAATCAGGATTCCAGATAATCGTGTTGCCGTCTTCGTCCACGTGACCCTGTGAGAGTACTTCCGCGACATCACGCGCACTCAGGTTGTAGTCGAACCCGACGTCCTTGATGATGTTGAGCAAGTTCACCGGGACCATTGCGGCCTTGAGTTGAACGATCGCCTTGAACGGCGGCGTGCCGCCCGCCAGGTCGCGCTTGCTGATGCGGTAACTTGCGACCCGGGATCCACCGGGTTCAATGCCCATCTTGTGCTTGCGTGCGTCGCCCGGTCGGCCGTTCAGGATCGTCGAATTGCGCGAGGGACGAACGAAGATCAGCGGGCTGGCCGAGTAGTTGACCGGCAGCACTTGCTCGCGCTCGCCGCCAACGATGTTTCTCGTCAGGAACTTCGACTGGAGGCTGAACAATTCCTCATCGAGTGGCATTTCGTGGTTGTGCACGTAGCTGGAGTGCAGGTCGCGCACGTCACCGTTCGGGTCCAGGTCGCCCGACTCCTTGATGACTTTGCCGTTGGCGTCCACCACCTTGACGTGCAGCCAGACGAGGCGTTCGGCGTCGAAGCCTGTGGGTACGTTGTGACCGTTCGTGCCGCTCTCGACCTTTACGGTCATCTCGAGTCCCTTGCGGGAATTCTTTACGTCGATATCACCGATCTTGTAGCCGTTGCGCAGCAGGATGCGGCGTTGGTCCGTAATTTCCTTCAGCAGTCGCAGATTGTCGTTGATGATGATCCGCGCGTCATAGCGATCGTCGATCGCCGCCCAGCGTTCAGGATATTCCTTGTCCCAGTCCGCTTCGTCCTCGTAGGCGTCGGTGCCCCAGCCTGCCTTCCAGTCGAACTGGAGCCACTGGCGGATCGTCGCCATGCCACGTGCACGAATGTTGCCTTTCTCGCTTTCTTCCTTGATAGCACGAATGTCGAGAGGGAAGAGAGAAGGGGGCAGAACGGAATAGTCCGGGCCGACGAACATGTGGTTGGTCAGCTTTCGAGGCTCGGTCTCGAGGCTGCCGACCTTGGCCGCGGGGCCGAAGTCGTAGTTCTCGTGGACAAAGTCGGGATCGTTCTTTGCCGCCAGGATTCGGCCCGGTTCTTTGCCCATGTGGCAATCCTGGCAACTGACGCCCTCGGCAGCCGCCGGACTGTTTTTGAATTCGCTGAACGCTTCCTCGAGCCGGAATCCGGTCGGCAGGTTCACGTCATGGCATATGCCGCAGAACCCGGAGGTGCCCATCAGACCGAGCTTTTTCACATCCCGGTGGACCTGGCGGCCGGCACTGTCTGAGTCGGTAACGAGGCCGGCCTTTTCGATCGCATGCTTGAGCTGCGCAGGGTCGCCGCGCGGACCGTAGATCGGGTTCGTCAGGTCTCCGGTTTCGATGTGGAGGAGACCGCTCAATTTCCCGTAGGGCTGGCTGAGTCGGTGGCAGACAATGCAAGTGACACCTTCGCGCGATGTCGGGTGTCGGTCGATATTGCTGGTGAATACGGGTTCTTCGAGATTCATACCGACCGGGGTATGGCAACGGATGCAGAAGTCGCCATTGGTGCCGGCAGTAAACTTGCCCACCGTAGCCTGCATAGCATTGAAGATGGGGCTCATCTGCGCGTAAGCGTGTTGCGATACAGACCATTGCCGGTACTGCCGCGGGTGACATTCACCGCACTCGGTGGCAGATGGAAATGCGTTCTTTTCGAAGACGTCCAGGTGCGCCTTGTCGGCGTCGACCATTTCGTCCCCGAAGGCGACTGGACCGAAGAGAAGCAGCGCGAGTGTCATCGCGAACTGCTTGCAGACATTACCCCAACGGCAAGACATGAAGAGACCCCACTTTCACGATACGACAGCCAACGCAGAGCTTAACGTTGATTTGCGCTACAGTCACCCGCCGCACGTCCGGTGCGCTGGCGTCATCCCAGCAGCCTGCTCGCGTGCAGGGTGGTGCACCGGGCCAGGGCGGCGAGATCGTAACCACCTTCCAGAACCGAGACCAGCCTGCCGTGGCTGTAATGCCGCGCCTGGTCTGTGATCAGCCCGGTGACCCAGGCATAGTCGTCGTCTTCCAGGTCTATCTCGCCGAGCGGATCGTCGCGATGGGCGTCGAAGCCCGCGGACACAAGGATCAGGTCAGGTTTGTGGCGTTCGAGGGCGGGCAGCCAGTCGCGTTCGACGGCGCGCCTGAAAGCCAGGCTGTCCGCGTGACCCGGCAGGGGAGTGGTCACGATGTGTTCATTCGAGTAGTCGAGAAACCGGTACGGGTAGAAATTGGCCTGGAACGAAGAGCAGACCAAAACGCGCTCGTTGTCCTTGAAGATATCCACGGTGCCGTTGCAGTGGTGGACGTCGAAGTCGAGGATGGCGACCCGGTTTACCATGGGGTGTTCGAGCGCGGCGAGCGCGGCGATCGCGATATTGTTGAACAGACAGAAACCCATGGCCTCGGCGATCTCTGCATGATGCCCGGGTGGCCGGACGACGCAGAATGCATTGCTCAGTTCGCCTGCCAGCACCCGCTGCGTCGCCTCGACTGCCGCGCCGGCAGCGAGCCTTGCCGCGCGATGGCTTCCGGGGCTCATGTAAGTGTCCGCGTCGAGTTGGGTGAGCCCCATGGTGGGTTCCGCGTCCCGCACGCCGACGATGAGCGATTCCGGATGGGCCCTGGCGATATCGGCGGTGTCGACTTCACTCGCCTCGAAGCGAAGCATTTCGTGTGCGACGCCACTGGCGTCGAGCATATCCATGATGGCCGTGAGACGTTCCGGGCATTCCGGATGCCTCGGCATTGCGTGCCTCGTACAGTCTGGATGAGTAAAGAGGCCGGTGGTCATGCGAAGTCTCGGTAAGCAGTCGCCTGATCGTGCGCAATGTTGCGGGCGGTTGCAAGCGGTTGCGTGTTGTACAGTCCATTCGTCCGCTGGCGTGGCGGCGTCCAACACCGGCTGTCATACTGGCCAAATGGAGAGTCGGCACGAAGCTGTCATCCACTCGCTCTACGCCGCGTCGCTCGATGCGGGGGCATGGCCCGTTGCATTGACACGAGTCGCCGATGCACTCGGTGCCGTCGACACCACGCTCGAAGTCCACAGTGGACCTGCGAGGGCACCAGACTTCTTCGCCTGCGGTAACCGTTTGCCGAACCGGGGTGTCGAAGCTTACTTGTCTCACTACGCAGCAATCTGTCCGCGGATTCCGATGATCGAATCCCAGGCCGTCGGTAGCGTCGGCGTCGATTATGATTTCATCAGCGAATCCGGGATGAATCACGATGCGTTCTACTCGGAGTTCCTTGCCCCGGATGATTTGCGCTATTTCATGTCTGCGAGCCTCGCCAAGGGGCCGGGCAAGCGGCTCGCGTTCGCGGCAGTACACCGATCGCCAACACAGGGCCACGCCACGCCGCAGGATACCCGGCGCTTGCGCGCGTTGTTGCCGCACCTTCAGCAGTCGCTTGACACCCATCTCCGGTTGCGAGCCGCGGCAGCGCACGAGGACAGTCTGCTGGCTGCCTTCGAGCATGTCGGCGACGCAGTGGTGTTGCTCGATAAACTGGGGCGCCCGGTCCACGTCAGTCACCGGGCGAGCACGCTGTTTGGCGAAGAGGACGGCCTGTCGCTCGCGCAGGATGGGCTCGCCATTGCCGATGGTGCCGCAAGAAGCCAGTACCAGCGACTGCTCGCCTCGACGGTTGCGGAGCCTGCGGGGATAGCTCCGGGCGGCGATGTTGCCGTGCCGCGCACTACTGAGCGCCTGCCCTATATCGTGCGTGTTCGACGTCTACCGCCAACGGGCGCAATGCGCAACGAGCTGCCGGCGCCGGTGGCGGTCGTGATGTTGCTCATCTCGGATCCGTCAGGTTCGACGCTCGCTGACACCTCGCGCATCGCCGACGTGTTCGACCTCACGGTGCGGGAAGCAGAAGTCGTGGCCGCGCTCGCGGCCGGCGACAGCTTGCGCGAGCACGCACACCAACGTGGCGTGCGGATCTCGACGGCGCGATTCCATCTCTATCGCGCTATGGCAAAGATGGGTGTGCGCAGGCAGTCTGATGTGATCCGGCTTGTGGCGAGTCTCGGCTAAACGAAGGTCCTGTTCCCTACAGCTATAGGGGGCACGACGGTGGCCTCGGGATTACATTGTCCCGACAGGTCCCCGGTCAAGGTGGGGCCAACCAGGAGTCGAAGACTATGCACATTCATCTCTCTTTTATACGGCGCCTTGCTTTCACCTGTTGGGTGCTCTTCTCGTTACCTGTCGCGGCAGCGCCACTTGATCCCTCGAGTTCGACCTGGTCCATGCTGGGACTCTTACCTTCGGGTGACCTGGTGGTCGACACAGGGACCAGCGGCGATGCCGGCTCACTTCCGACACTGACATTTGCGGGCGGCATTCTCGTCGGCGATGTGGTTGCTCAGGCCGGCGGACCCGATATTGCCGTCTTCCGCTTTGACGGCGGGTCAGTGTTCGGGGCGAGCGACCTGTTGACGGTGTCAAGCGGCAGCCGAGCGCTCGCCCTGCTGTTCGACGGTGCCGCCCTCATTGAGGGCACGATCGATGTCAGCGGGGGCAGTGGCGTCGACAACTCGACCACTGCCGGCACGGGTGTCGCCGGCGGAGGAAACGGCGGTTACGGAAACTGGCCGACACCCGGCAATGGCGTTGGCCCGGGTGCTGGCATTGGCGGATCGAGTTCTGCCAGCTTTTCCGGCGTGAGTTCAGGCTCCGGCGGCGGATTCGGGACAAACGGGGGTAATGGCGGTGCGGGAGTGACGGGCAAGGCTGGTGGATCTGCGTATGGCGATCTCGCCACCGTGCTGGAAGGAGGTAGCGGAGGCGGTGCCGGTGGTGCGGGTCCCTACTATACGCCGGGTGCGGGTGGTGGTGCCGGCGGCGGCGCGCTGGAAATCGGCGACCTGACAGACCTCGACCTGGCAGGCGCAACGATTCTCGCCAACGGTGGTGATACCGGCAGCAGCACCGCCGGGAACATCGGCCCGAACGGCGGTGGCGGCAGTGGTGGCGGGATTCTCCTGCACGCATTCGACGTGTCGATGGATCTGTCCACCGTCGTGCAGGCAAACGGTGGCAGCGGTGGCGTCGGCGCCGTACAGGGTGGCTGCGGTGGTGCCGGACGGGTCCGGGTTGTGACGAATACCGAGGGCAGTTTCACAAACAACGGCACGGCTGAGGCCGTGGGCGGGGCCGGCTGCCAGTCAGGTAGCCTGCTGGCCACTTCGCAGGACGACGTCGGCGCTGGCAGCGCGACACCCCCGACAGGCGTCCCGGCACC
>JAGRIN010000083.1 GCA_020443245.1 Pseudomonadales bacterium | reverse complement strand
CGTGGCGGGCCAGTTACTCGAAAATGGCGTCGGGTGGCTCAATACGGAGTTCAAGCGCATGCTCGCCGACGATCCCTTCGAACTCTATCACGGGACGCTTGGCAACACGTTCCGGACCAAGTATCGCGACTTTGATTATCCGCTGACCGAAGCGGGCGTCGAACTCCTGCATCGTGCCGGAATCTTCGCTATCGTCCATGGCCACAAGAACCTTTGCCAGGGTCAACGAATCGCCATTCGTGCGCGAATGCTGAACTTCGAGTGTGATGCATCCGTTGACTGCAATCCCCGGGTAATCGAGAACCTGCACGGTCCGGGCGCGGCCACCGTGGTCTTCACCGAGTCGGGTCGCGTGAACGCGATCAGCACCGATTACCCGTATATCAAGTCGTTCCATCCTGGTGCAATCACCTGCGCCGGCGCATGACCGGTGGACAGCGCCCCTTTGCAAGTGTTAAGAATCCGCCCAATGACCTCACCTGAGGAGGTAGTGCATGTCAGATAAAGACAAAGATAAGGGAAAGGATAAAGACAAGGACAGATCGAAGGGCAAGGGAAAGCAGCCCCGGTTCAAGTACGAGAATACCGAAAGCGTCGACGCAGTGTTCAACTATCTCTCGACGATCGGCAAGGGGCTCAAGAACCGACACCTGACTTTCGGCAAGGATGACGAAATGCTGGAGATGAACTTGCCTGCAGACGTCGCCTTCGAGGTGAAAGCACAATCGAAGAAGGGCGAGAATTCGCTGAAACTCGAGATTACCTGGCGAGACCCGGTCAAACCATCCGGGGAAAAGTCAGGGACGAAAGCCACATCGACGTCCAAATCGCCCAAGCAAGATAAAGATTCGGTTAAGAAGGGCGAAAATCCGAGCACGACGAAGGCCGAAGCGCCGGAATCGACGGGAAAAGTTGCCGCCAGGCCGAGCGGCAACGCGCGGAAAACTGTAAAATCGCAGGCTGCTCGCCAGGCGAAAGCCCGGAAAGCGAAGAAAAGTACTGCGGCAAACAAGAAGAAGTCGGCACCCACACAAAAAGCCAAGGCGGGTGCACCGAAGTAAGCACCTGAGGTCGTACCAACCCATCCATGCCAATTGATGAAGGCGTCAACGTCGACCTGCAATTCTTGATTGTCGAAGTCAAGAAGCAGGCACGAGCCACCCTGTCCCAGACCGATCGCCCCTCCGCTTCCAAGGTCAACAAGATCAAGGAGCGCGAAGACTACATCGACAACCTCAAGAACACGCTCGAAAACAAGAGCTATTACCAGATTCACCGTCTTGAGGATGCCGACAGGCAGATGAACTACTTCAAGGCGTTGATCACCATCGCGTCGAACCTTGAGCGTGTGTCCGATATCTTTGAGAACATCAGCGACCAGATGGAGTACGTATCGGACGTCGAGTACCTGAAGGAATTCGCCCTGCGGCGCTACTACCAGGTGATTTACCGCGCACTCGACATGATTTACCCGGCGCTCACGCAGCACGACCTCGAGATGGCGCAGGCAATCTGCGATTGCGAACAGACCATCGATGATTTGTACGACGAGTCGTTCCTCGCGGTACGTCGCAACCTGCGCCAGCGCCGCAAGGTCGACGATACGCTGACGCTGCTCTTTATTGTTCGCTATCTCGAACGGATCGGGGATGCGTTCCTCAACATCGGCGAGGCAATCCTGAATATCCATCTGGGTGAGAAGATGGGTATCCGACAGTTCCGCAACCTGCGCAAGGCACTCGAGATGCAGGGCATCGACATCAGTAAGCGTGACGTCGAGTTCCGTTCCATTATGAACACGCGTTCCGGCAGCCGTGTTGCCAAGATCCTGAGCGAGACAGAGGCCGATGGTCGCAAGGCGGTCTTCTATAAAGAAGGTATCAAGGAAAAGATCGACGAGGAGGCAGAGGGACTGCGACTCTGGGGACGCGTCAGCGCGGTGAAGGTGCCACGGGTGTTGTGGCACGACAGCCGCAGGAAGCATGCAACGCTGTTGCTCGAATACATCGAGGGCAATGACCTGCTGGAGATCCTGATCAATCAACGGCCGCGTGTCGCGGCTTCCCTCGAACTGCTGGCAACAAGCCTGCGACAGGTCTGGGAAGAAACCCGGCGCAACAAGTCGGTGAAGTCGAATCACATCAGCCAGCTTGTGAGCCGGACCGACGACATTGTGTCAGTGCACTCCCAGCTCTTTACGCTTGAAGCCGACATGGACGCGATGCTGAAGGAGGCGCGCAAGCTCGAGAGTGGACTCAAGTCGCCGTTCTCGGTCCTGATTCATGGCGACTTCAATGTCGACAACATCATCTACAAACCCGATGAAGAACAGGTGTACTTCGTCGATGTCCATCGCAGCGGCTATGGCGACTATGTGCAGGACATCTCAGTGTTCCTCGTCTCGAATTTCAGGATCCCGATTTTCAGCCCGGACATTCGCCAGCGCCTCAACGAAGCGAATCTCAGGATATTCGAATGTGCGCGCGAATACGCCGAAGCCAACAAGGACGCAACATTCGAGGCAAGGCTCGCTCTCGGCCTGTTCCGTTCGCTGATTACGTCGACGCGATTCCTGTTCGATGAAGGATTTTCGACCGACATGTTCATGCGCGGCACGCGAGTGTTGAAAGATTTGCTGGAAAGCCGCGATGACCTCGCGAAGTTCGCGCTGTCAGAAGACTACTTTTTGTATCGGTAACAGTCAGTGACAAAAAACCTCAACATCGGCGTCATCGGCATTCGCGGCGCCTGGTCGACAGAATCGCTTTCGGAGCGCCTGAAGGAAAAGGGCGCGGGGGGCACCGTTATCGAGCTCTCCGAAATCGGCTACGACCTGGATCGTACCGAGTTCTATCATCTGGACCACAACCTTGAGGAATTCGACGGATTCATCCTGAAAAAGATGGGCCCCGTCTACTCGCCGTATTTGCTGGACGAACTGGAACTGCTCGAACTGCTGGAACGCCGCGGATTCTCCTTCTTTTCACGACCTTCCCGTATTCGCGCGATGATCAGTCGCCTGTCCTGTACGATTCACCTGCGCGAAAACGGTATTCCGATGCCGCCGACGTTCGTTACCGAGAGCGTGACCGATGCCATTGCCTGGGCGGAACGGCGTTTGCCGGTGGTCCTGAAACCGCTTTATTCGACCAAGGCGAGCGGCATGCAACTGCTCACCGATCCGATGACGTTGCGCTCATCGTTCGAGGCATTTCTTGCGACCGGCGAGAAGATCTTCTACCTGCAACAGAAGTTCGACCTGCAGGGAGAAGATTACGGTCTCGTCTTCCTCGCGGGCGAGTACATTGGCGCGTACGCGCGTGTGAGCGACGGCAGTGTCTGGCACACGACAACCAGCGAAGGTGGCAAGTACGGCGCGTTCGAACCGACGCCGGAACTGATCGAACTCGCCGATCGGGCGCAGAAGCCGTTCGGACTCGACTTCACCTGTGTCGATATCGCCATTTCACGCGAAGCCGGGCCCATCGTGTTCGAAGTCTCGGCTTTCGGCGGCTACAAGGGCCTGTTCCAGAGCGCCGGTATCGATGCCTCCGACCGGCTGACTGACTATGCGATCGCGCGTCTCACAGACTGTAATCGTTAGGTACTGATGATGCGTTCCCGCTGAAACAGGCGGGCTGTCACAAGTACCAGCGCAAACCCGACGACCAGGCACGATAGCGCGGAGAGGAAGTAAGCCGCGATGGGTATTGGTTTGCCGCCCAGCAGGTCGACCAGTAACAGGTGCTGGCCCAGCATCGGTACCGCGTACATCCATATCCTGGTCGCAACCGGGTGGAGCAGCAGGAACATGGACGGCACTACCGGCAAGAGGACGAGTATGCCGAGGTAGGATTGCGCGTCCTTGAACGAGCGCGCGAAGCTGCCCAGTGCAAGTTGCATGCTGGTTGCGAGGAACGCGACCGGGGCAGTCGCAAGGATGATGGCAATAACCTGCGTCGCGTCGACGTGAAAGTCGATGCCGATCTCGCTGAGCGGGACGAGGCGCATTGCCGCAATACAAAGCAGCGCGGTCAATGTCATGCCGATCGCGGCGAAGGTGCTGGCGGCGAGCCACTTGCCGGTGACTATCTCGAACCGCTCCACGGGGTTGATAAGCAAGGGCTCGAGAGACCGACGCTCCCGTTCGCCCGCCGTGCCGTCGATGGCGAGGCCCATGCCAGAAACGAACGCGGCGAGGATGATGTACATCGGGATGAAGTTCAGCGCTGCCGCGGCGCGCTGCTGTTTGCTCGCGACGTCGATGTCCTCGACGTTCACCGTGCGAATCACCGTCGGCGAGACGCCCCGCAACAGCAGTCGCATGCTCGCGATCTCGGTAGCATAGCCGCGTATGAAGCGCTGGAGCCGGCCGATCGTCGGCCTGGCATCGGTGCGCGAACCATCCTGGACAAGTTCGATCACGGCAGGCCTTGCCGCATCCATACGCTCGGGAAAGTTGTCAGGAATGACGAGTACGACTTCTTCGGATTTGTCCTTGACGGCAGCTTTGGGGTCGCCCGTGAAGGTTTTGGTATCCATTCCTTTCTCGTGCAGGTACTGGATCAGCCCCGGCGCATGCTCGGCACCGATCACCGGGATGACGGCCTTCTTCGCCTCGGTCTGCAGGTGGATCAGCGAGGTCATCATGAAGTAGACCAGCGCCGGGCCGAGAATCGGGAACAGCATTGCGGACATAACGGCGCGTCGGTCGCGACTGCCGTCAGTGAGCTCCTTCGCGAAGACGATTCGTATCGGGTTCATGGCAGCACGGTCTCGACAAGTTTGACGAAAGCGTCCTCGAGGTTGGGCTCGCCCGCGGCTTCGCTAATAGACTCGGTAGTGCCTGCAGCGACAACGATGCCTTCCGAAATGATCACGATGTGATCGCAGAGCCTCGCAACTTCATGCATCAAGTGGCTCGAAAACAGGACGGCAATGCCGCGCCGGCGCAACTCACCGATGAGTTCGCGTACGCGGCGCGTGGTCATGACGTCCAGCCCGTTGGTCGGTTCGTCCAGGATGATGTTGCGCGGATCATGGACCATCGCGCGTGCAAGGCACACCTTCATGCGTTCGCCCTGCGAGAAGCCTTCAGTCCGCCGGTCAGCGATGCCGGACATGTCGAGCAATCGAATCAGTTCATCTGCTCTCTCGCCGAGTTTGTCCTCTGCCACTCCCTGCAGCCTGCCGAAATACAGAATGTGCTCGCGGGCGGTGAGGCGAGGGTAGAGTCCATGGTTGTCCGGTAGTACACCGATGTGTCGTTGGGCGCCACGTGGGTCAGCCACGACATCGACGCCGTCGACCCTCACTCGTCCGGCGTCAGGCCGTAGCAGTCCATAAAGAATACGCAGGGTAGTCGACTTGCCCGCACCGTTAGGCCCGAGCAGCCCGGTCACCCGACCGTCCTGTGCCTCGAAGGAAACGTCCTTCACGGCAGTAACCTCACCGAATCGTTTGCTGAGCCCCGCCACGTCAATCATCAGGGAACCCCGTGCCGGAAAGGTTGGTGAAGAACAGCGGCCGCTGGATGTCCCCGGTGCAGCTTGCGTCGACGCCGGCCGGGTCGGCGCTGTCGATGAAGTCCCCGATCACGTTACGCACACATCCTTCGATGGAAACGAAGTGCCCGACGCCGGCGACGATAATGTGCCTGGCATTCGAGAGCGTTCGGCTCGCCATCTCGCCATAGCGCGGGGGTGTGATCGGGTCCAGCGTACCGGACAGCAGCAGCCCCGGCAGGCCGGAAGGGACAGGCTGGAAGTAGTCGTCAGGTATCGTACCTTTCGGCCAGAACTCGCAGATCGGGGCGAGGGTATTGTAGATCGCGTTATCGAAATCCGATGTATCGCCCGGTTCGGTGATGAGGCGCATATCCTCGCTGCAGAGTACCGACGCCATCAGGCCGATGCTCATGCCGGACCCTTCCGGGGAGAGTGTGAAAGACATGGCGACGATCGGCTCGTAGTTATGTTCGTAAGCCTCATGGATCGCCACGGGCAGGAGAGAAGCCAGGCGTCGTTCGTACAGCACGCCACGTATCAGCCGGGAAAGAATGTTCGGGCCGATGATTCCGCTGATCCGTTTGCCGGTGACGGGATGTCGCACCTCGACTTTCTCGGGGGCGAGTTCGAGGCGCTTGCGCAACATCGCGAACTCGTCAGCGAGGTCCGGGAACGCGGTATTGCAGGGGGACTGATTGCGGCAGTCCGCCAGCATCCGATCGAATGCAGCCTGCGCGTCAATGGCGACGTGCGCCGGTATCGACATATCGAGGGGCACCACACTGTCCAGCACGACACTCCGGACATGGCCCGGGTGGCGCCTGAGGTAGACCAGCGCCGCACGGGTACCGTAGGAAACCCCGTACAAGTTGATCTTCTCGTACCCGAGGTATTCCCGAACCTCATCCAGGTCGTCCATCGCGACTGGCGTCGTATAGAGCGCGGGATTCGCGTCGTATCTTTTCAGGCAATCTTTGAGCGTGGAAACCTGCAACCGCGTGATCTCATCCAGCGTGCTGCCGAAATAGGCGTCTTCCGGCTCCGGGAGTTCGCAGGCGAGGGAATTCGACTTGCCGGTCCCTCGCTGGTCGACAAGGACGATATCGCGGCGCTTGCGCAAAACGTCCAGTTGCGCGAACAGTGCCGGTCCATCGGACGTCGCGGCCTGGCCGGGACCGCCATCGAGAAAGAAGATCGGATCAGGGTCCGGGACGGTGTCGATTGCACGGATGAGCATGACATTGAGGTCGATCTTCCTGCCGTCACGCCGGGAGCGATCTTCAAAAACGCTGACGGTACCACAAAGGCTTTCGTCATAGATCTGGCCGACGAGGGCGTCAGGGGGGCGCTTGCAGGGCGCCAGGCGATCGTATCGGGGCGCGACGGAATCAGGCTTCTCTGGCCCGGTGCAACCAGTGATCAAGAACGCACACGCGAGGATCAGGGCGACTCTCATCAGGGCATGGTGCAAGATAGACGGGGGGAATACAACAACCGGGCTACGACGCGGCTACCGGGACTCGGCTACTGTCGGCTACTGGATGTACAGCAGGGACGGGATGTCTATGTCCTCGGAAGAGAAAGGTGCCAGCGCTTCGATAACCCCGGGACCTTGTTCGAGGAGCACATCGCCGTTGCCGCGTGACTCGAAATTGACCCGAACCAGTGGTTCGGTCTTGGACCGGCGCAGGCTGAAGCGCCAATCACCGGGCATCGTGAAGCTGAGTCCATCGAAGTGCTCGATCGATTCTGCGACGGTGCGGTATTGATTGAGGATTTCGTTGAAGGCTCGGTCCGTGTCACCGAGGCGAAGGTTGATTTCCGGGGTAGTGGTGAAGAGCCGGCGGCGCTTTTCGACGAGCTCCGCAATCGTCTCGCCTGCGTGGTTAACGGTTTCGAGAATCTTGAGCCACGCGAACATACCGGAATCGCAGTGGAAGAAGTCACCGAAGAAGTGATGCGACGAGAGTTCGCCGCCGTAGATGGCATCGGATTCACGCATCTTGCGTTTCATGAAGGCGTGCCCGGTTTCAGACGGCACGGCTTGTCCGCCAAATTCAGCGATGATGTCGAGGGTGTTCCAGCACAGCTTTGTGTCGTAGACGATGGCCCGGCCGGGATGCGATGCGAGGAATGTCGCGGCCAGCAGGCCCACGATGTAGTACGCCGGCACGATATTGCCGTCACCGTCGAAAAAGACGCATCGATCGCAGTCGCCGTCCCAGGCAACGCCGAGCGCGAAGCCCTGGCCCGCCATGTAGGACTTCATTTCGTTTGCAAGGCGCGGGTTGGCCGGGTCGGCGCCTTCTTCGGGAATCGGGCCGGGATCCTTGCGAAACCATTTGACCGGCAGGTTGAAGCGTTCAACGAGTTCGCTCGCAAGAGTCGACGCGGTGCCGTTCAGGCCGTTCAGCGCCACGGGAGCGCCCTGCAACGATTCGGCATCGAAATGCGAAACCATCCAGTCGAGGTACTCGGCGCGCAGGTCTTCATGGACGATGGCGCCGACCCGGGACGGACCGACACGCCGACGTGACTGCATGCGTCGCATAACACCCGAAAGCCCCGACTCGAACGTGACGGCTTCGCCCCCCGCGAGCACGCACTTCAGGCCGTTGTATCGCGCAGGATTGTGGCTTGCCGTCACCACGATGGCCGCGGCGAAGCCCGGAAACGTCGAGGCGAAATAACCGAGCTCCGTCGGGCAAAGGCCTATGTCGGCAACATCCACCCCGAATTCGGTCAGTCCGTCCATGAGCGCCCTTTGCAGGCCAGGGCTGGACTCGCGCATGTCGCGTCCCACCGCGACCGTGCCGGTAATGGCGAATTCGTCGATGAAAGCACCCGCAAAGTCACGAGCGAATCGTTCATCGATTTCCCGTGGGTAGAGGCCACGGATGTCACCGAGCCGGAATGCCGCCAGGGATCGATACTTCATACTGTCTTCGTCTTGTGACTCTGGGCAAACTTGTACCGCTCAACGTTGCTATTATACGAACCATGCTCGACGCGGCCATCAATGAATTGATCCTGTTCGTGCCGACTGCCTTCGTGGCGGCCGGTGTGATTGTCTTCCTCATGCTGGCCAACTTCCTGGCGCGCCGTAACCAGCCCGGTGGACTGACGGTGGCGAGGCAGTTCCTGCTCTTGTGCCTTCTCGGTGCCGGCCTGCTGCTCGTGATTTTCAGCCTGCCGGTATCCGAGACGAGCCGTGGACAGATTCTCAGCCTGCTCGGGATTGTGTTCACAGCGGTCATTGCGTTGTCGTCCACCACGTTCGTCTCGAACATCATGGCGGGACTGATGCTCCGGGCCGTCAACAGTTTCCGTCCTGGCGATTTCATTCGCTGTGACAAGTACTTCGGGCGTGTCACCGAACGCGGTATCTTCCATACCGAGATACAGACCGAAGATCGCGATCTCGCGACGCTGCCGAACATGTACCTCGTCACCAACCCCGTCACGGTGGTGCACACTTCGGGCACGATCATCTCTGCCACACTGTCGCTCGGTTATGACATTTCCCACAATCGCATCGAAGAACTCCTCAAACGGGCAGCCGAAGAAACCGGGCTCGAGGATGCATTCGTACTGGTGGGCGAACTGGGTGACTTTTCTGTGTCCTATCGTGTCGGCGGTTTTTCAGACGACGTGGGCCGCTTGCTGACGATCAAGTCCAGTCTGCGCAAACACATCCTGAATGTCATGCATGAGAATGGCATCGAGATCGTCTCGCCGAACTTCATGAACCAGCGCGTCCTGTCTCCGGGCGAGCGAATGATCCCCAGGACATTCCGCAACGAACCGGAGACGGAGGATACAACCTCTCCGGAAGCGGTGATCTTTGACAAGGCCGATACTGCGGCTGAACGGGAAGCGTTGAAAGAAGCGCTTGCACATCTCCAGCAACGCAAGGAAGAGATCGAAACGACGCTCAAAACCTCTCCGGACGACGCGGAAGCGCTGGAGCAGGAACTCGAGCACCTTCGGCTCCAGCGCCGGCAGATCGAAGCACAGCTATCCGAGGAAGAGAACGATCCGCCGAAATAGGCTAATGGAGGCCTGCGCCGGGTTGTGAGTGATGCGGGCCGGGACGGTGATACCGGTCCGTTGTCGCTTCTTGCTTCGCGTTGTCGCGATGGATCTCCAGCCAACGACGCGCCTGCGCCTCGTCCGTGAAGACGGTGACAGGAGTCCGGCCCCGCAGCAGTTCGCCGATCTTGTCGGCCCATGCGAGGCTACGTTGCGTGAACGCGACGATTGCCACCGCGCCGCGCGCGCGAAGCTGGATAATTTCCTTTGCGCTGTGAACGAGTTCCAGCGTAGTTCTGTGATCCTTCTCGATAACGAGATCAGGGGTCAGGATCACGATCTCCCAGAGTTCGTTCGAATACGCGGTAAGTTCACCCAGGTCCACGATGGAGCCGAGGTAATCCGCGGTCGAGACG
>JAGRIN010000082.1 GCA_020443245.1 Pseudomonadales bacterium | reverse complement strand
TGGCAGGCACCTACGCTACCGAACTGCTCGCGCTGCTCGGCGCCGATGTCATCCAACTCGAAACGCGAGGTCGCCTGGACAGCTGGCGCGGCACTTACCAGAATCCGATTCCGAAGCGCCTCGCCGACCTGCCCGGCGCACAGCATGCCTGGAACTGCAGTCCCCTCTACAATTCCGTCAACCTGTCGAAGCGCTGCATCACTGTCGATTTGTCGAAACCCGATGGGGTCGGGTTGTTCAAGGCGCTGGTCCAGCACGCGGACTTTGTTGCCGAGAACTTTTCACCGCGCGTCATGCCCAATCTCGGCATCGGCTACGAGGACCTCAGGCAGATCAAGCCCGATATTGTGATGGCGAGTCTCTCTGCCTACGGGGCGATCGGACCCTGGGCGCATGTGCCAGGGATTGGCGGCACCATCGAGCCGTCGTCCGGTATGTCGGCATTGCTCGGCTACCAGGGGGAGCATCCGCTGAACTCCGGGCAGATGTACCCAGACCCGGTTGCCGGGTTGTGCGGATTCTCTGCGATCCTGCTCGCGCTCCTGCATCGGGACCGCACCGGAGAGGGACAGTACATCGATCTTTCGATGCAGGAAGCCAATTTCACGTTCATCGGGGACGCCTTCCTCGAGTACCAACTCACCGGCAATGTGAGAGGACCTCTCGGCAACAGCCACCCCGATTTCGCGCCTCACAACATCTATGCCGCTTCAGGCGAAGATCGCTGGATCGCAATCGCCGCCACGACCGATGAGATGTGGCGCGCACTCGCGAGCGAACTCGGTATCGATGCGGCGCAATTTCCGACGCAGGCGTCCAGGAAGGCGAACGAGGCTGACCTCGACGACCTCATCGCCACGAAGGTTCGCAACCTCGAGCGCGACGAACTCGCGCACAGGCTCGCCCGCGCCGGCGTCATCGCAGCGCCGGTTCTCGCACCCGACGAAGTCGCGGCCGACACGACCTTGCGGGAACGCGGGCATATGGTCCGGATCGAACACCCGGAGGCCGGCAGCGCCTGGCAATCCACCCTTGCCGCCCAATTCTCACGAACGGAGCTGGCGGCGCCGCGCCCGGCGCCATTGCAAGGCCAACATTCGCTGGCGGTGTTCGCGGAATTCCTCGGAATGGATGAGCGCGAGTACGACTCGCTGTGCGAGCGGGAGATAACCGGTACGGGACCGTCGAAGAACGCGTCGGTGGAAAACCAGGCCTGAGGCGGCCCGCGGAGATTCAGGCGACTTCTGCTTGTGCCTGGAGGAGCTGCAATTCCTGCATGACCATTCGCTCTGCAAATTCGACGCACCGGCCGCATCCTGTGCCGAGCCCAAGTTCACGAGTAATCGCCGGCAGGTCCAGGGCGCCACGTTCGACGGCTTCCCTGATCTGGGCGGAATTCACTCTCTTGCAGACGCAAACGATCATGGAAGTTATCCTACGACAGATTTATGCGCTTGTAAATAAGAATGATTCGTACTTAGATGTATCCCTCAGGGCCGCGGTTTTACGGACTCCAGCGCGGCGCGTAACATCGGCATCACAGCTTCACAAGGAGCCAGCATGAAACCCCAATCCTCGGAAACGCTCGACTACCTGAACAAGGCACTCAAGAACGAGCTCACCGCCATCAACCAGTACTTCCTGCACGCCAAAATGTACGAAAACTGGGGAATGAAGCGGCTCGCGGAGGTCGAGCGCAAGGAGTCCATCGAGGAAATGGAGCACGCGGACGAGCTCATCGAACGCATCCTGTTCCTCGAGGGACTCCCCAACCTGCAGGACCTCGGCAAGCTGCTCGTCGGCGAGTCAGTACACGAAATGCTGAAGTGCGATCTCGACCAGGAAATGGAAGCCGTTCCGCTACTTCGGGATGCGATTGCCCATTGCGAAGAGGTGTCGGACTACGTCTCGCGCAAGCTGTTCGAGCACATTCTTGCGGCGGAAGAAGCGCACATCGACTGGCTCGAAACGCAACTGGATCTCATTGAACGCATGGGGTTCAACAACTACATACAGAGCCAGGTCGGGAGCGAAGGCGGGGACTGAAAGCGGTCCTTGAAAGGTCGCCGGTGCGTTGGCGACGAGGTCCTTCGACCACGGGGCGTTGCCCCTTCGCTCAGGATGATGTGTCGTCCTGCCCGGGGGCTCAATGCGCGTCGGGAATCACTACCGCTTGCGTACCGCCAGGCTGCCGATCGAGTAGCCGGCGCCGAACGAACAAATCAGCCCGTAGTCTCCACTCGCCAAATCCTCGTGGTGCAGGTTGAAGGCAATGAGCGATCCTGCCGAGGCGGTGTTCGCATAACGATCCAGCACGATCGGGGCTTCTTCAGGTGCAGGGTCACGTCCGAGCAGCTTTCTTGCAATGAGCTGGTTCATGTTGATGTTAGCCTGGTGTAACCACCACCTCTTCACCTGTGTCACGTCGAGCCCGGCCTTGCCCAGGGTACCGACGATATGTTCCGCCGCCATGGGACAGACTTCCTTGAACACCTTGCGTCCTTCCTGATGAAAGAAGTTGTACTCCCGAAACGGATTGTCGTCGTTGGCATTCAACATGTAGCCAATGTTCGAACGGATGTTGTTGGAGAAAATCGTCTCCGCACGCATGGCGAGAATCTCGTAGCCATGTTCGGCTGTGCAGGTCGCCTCGCTCTCGACAATCGTCGCAGTCGCGACATCTCCGAAGATGAAGTGGCTGTCACGGTCGCGAAAATTGTTCTGTGGTGAGGTCAGCTCGGGATTGATGACGAGCACCGCCCGTGCCGTGCCCGCATTGACCATTTCGCTTGCACGTTGCAACGCAAACGTCGCCGCCGAACACGCGACCAGCATGTCGAAAGCAAAGCCCTTGATGCCCAGCGCGTGCTGCACTTCGATGGCGATGGCAGGATAGTAACGCTGCGTATAGGCGCACGAGACGATCACTGCGTCGATGTCCCCTGCCGTCTTGTTCGCCGCAGCCATCGCCTGCCTCGCGGCGGCGATTGACATTTCCGCCTGGTCGGACAACTCGTTCTCCTGGCGAAGGGGAATCTTCGGCGTCATGCGAGCAGGATCGAGAATACCGTCCTTCACGTAGACATAGCGGGATTTGATCCCGGACGCCTTGACGATGAACTCGGCCGACGACAACGGCTTCGCCTCGAGGTCACCGGCGGCAATCTGGTCAGCATGCTCGGCGTTGTAGTGCTCGGCATAAGCGTTATAGCTCAGCACCAACTCTTCGTTCGAAATGCTGTGTTCCGGTGTCCAAAGCCCGGTGCCGCTGATCACGGTCTTGCTCGTTTGCACTGCCTGCCTCCTGTCCGAGTCGTCGATACAAACACCGGCGACGGTTTTCGTCAATGGTAGCGTCCCTTTGTAGCCCGCTTGCCAACCCGTTTGCGCCGCGCAAGGATGAGAGGATCTTACGTGCGGAGTCGCTCATGAACGGACTGTACTTCCTTGCACCCATGCTGGTGACGATCCTGGCTTCCATGTTGATCGTCCGCGCCGGGGCAACTGCATTGCTCATGACGGGAATGAGCTACGAGAAGGCCAAGTTCCAGGCACTCTCGGCATTCAGCGGGACCGGGTTCACGACCCGCGAGGCTGAACGCGTCGTCAATCATCCGATGCGGCGGCGAATCGTTTCATGGCTGATGATTCTCGGGAATGCCGGCATCGTCACTGTCATCGTCACGGCGAGCGCCTCGTTCGCGCAGGCGAAAGGGTTCGAACTCGGCATCAACGCGATCGTGTTGATCGCCGGCCTCGCAGTTCTGTACTTCATCGGGGTCTGGACGAACCTGGCACACCGGTGGGAAGCATTTGTCAGGAACTGGCTTCTGCGCAATCCCAATTTCGATGAGGACCCCACGGTTGACGAACTTCTGCACCTGTTCGAAGGCTACGGCGTTGCCAGCTTGCGTGTATCCGATGGTTCTCCCCTGGCCGGGAAAGCAGTGGACGAGGCGCGGCCTCTCGCGAGTCACTGCGTCATTCTCGGCGTCGAACGGGACGGACGCTGGATTCCTTCCCCCGACATGGAATCCGCAATATGGGTCGGCGACAAACTGGTGCTCTACGCAAAACTGGACGATCTTGCTCACCAATTCTCCTGAAACGCGCACCCGGCGCATGTCGCTGGGAGCCGGGGCGACTTCTGTCCTGACTTCCCGAAACGGTCGCAAAATGCGCCGCAACGCCCCATAAACAGGCATCATCGTCAAATTTTCTTGATTTTGACGACAAATTATTTTTGTCATCCGCTATAATGGTCGGCTAGCCCTGCACCATGCAGGGGCACAGGCTCACACATCCAAGCGGGGACCCATGTTTAGCAAGAAGAAACTCAATATCGCGATCGCCTCCGCCATCGCTGCCACAACTGCCGCACCGGCAGTCGCCAAGATCGAGGAGGTCGTTGTCACGGCAACCAAGCGACAGGCGAGCACTCAGGACATCCCGGTTGCAGTCAGTGCCGTAACCGAACAGGCACTCAACAATTTCGGCGTATCCAACTTCGAAGATTATCTGCTCCAGCTGCCCGGCGTGACCGCCGGCGGCGGCGGCCCGGGACAAAACACCATCTACATTCGTGGCGTCGCTTCCACGACACCCAACCTGACGACGGCAGGTGTCGCGGGCCTCGCGCCCAACGTTGCGTTGTACCTGGACGAGCAACCTCTGTCGCAGCCAGGACGAAACCTCGATGTCTACGCGGCCGACATGAACCGCGTCGAGGTGCTCGAAGGGCCGCAGGGCACACTGTTCGGGGCCAGTTCGCAGGCCGGCACCGTGCGACTGATTACGAACAAACCGGACATCACCGGCAACTACGGCAAGCTGAAGCTCGGCACGTCATTCACCGCTGAAGGCGATCCCAGCTACAAAGGCGAAGTCATGTTCAATGCGGCCGTGAGCGATCGCGTCGCGCTGCGTGGCGTACTCTATAGCGACACGAAGGGCGGCTACATCGATAATGTACCCGGTACGCTGAATGCCTCCGAGAGTGCCCGATTCCGCGCCGAAGGGACCGTACGCTCCAACGGTGTTGCGGTCAGTGCACAACGCGCCGGCTTCCAGTCCACATCGGACCTTTCCGGTGTGACGTTCCTCAACGCCGACAACAGCGCGATTGCGAAGGACGACATCAACGAAACCTCCTACACCGGCGGCCGACTCGGTGTCCGCTGGGATATCGACGACGAGTGGAGCTTGCTCCTCGCGCACATGAGACAGTCGATCGACTCGGACGGCACTTTCTATGCTGACCCGAACCTGGGCGATCTCGAGATCCAGCGTTACACGCCGGAGTCTTTGAACGATGACTTCAGCAACACCAACTGGACACTGACCGGTCGTCTCAAGAACCTGGAGGTCGTGTATACCGGCGCTTATACAGATCGGGAAACCGACCAGGTCGTCGACTACTCCGACTACCTGTTTGTGGGGCAATACCTGCCCTACTACATCTGCGATGGCTCAGTGAGCTATCCCGGTAGCGCAGCGCCGGCGGGCACTTGCCAGGCGCCAAACCTCTTCGTGAATTCGCATTCCGAAACCAAGGTGTCGACGCACGAGATTCGCATCAACACGCCGGCCGACAACCCCCTCCGCGCAACCGTTGGTGCGTTCTTCAGCGATCTGGAACTCAAGGAACGCAATGACTTCAACTATCCGGGTTCCGCGCTCGTCGACGGCTACGGGGTCCAGACCGGGTTCTCACCGAACTATCCGTTCATGACGGGGTATACGTCCGACCCGGGTCCGTTCCCGACGGGTGTCATCTTCCGGAACGACGTCAAGCGCACCGACAAGCAGAAGGGTGTGTTCGGAGAACTCACCTACGACTTCAACTACCAATGGTCAATGACAGTGGGCGCTCGCTGGTACGACATCGACGTCGACCTTGACGGCAGCGCGAACTCTTCGTTCTGCAACTTGTACCAGCCCGATGTCAACGCGTACGGGACGGATATCAGCGATATCTACAATGCCGACGGTTCGGTTACCTTCCATGGCTCGTGTGATTCTGCTGACCACATCACCTATACGAAAGCGACCGTCGACGCTTCCACGCCCGCATCGGTCGTGGCCGCACTCGATGCGCCGGACAAGGCGAACGCAAACGGTGTGATTGGGAAAGTCACCCTGACCTGGCGTCCCCAGGACGGCACGCTCATCTACGGGACCTGGTCACAGGGCTTCCGTCCCGGATTGCTCAATCGTCCTGGCGGCGCAGCCGGCCCTGGCGGTTATACCGTCCCGTTCGCGCTCGACACGGACGATGTGACCAACTACGAGCTGGGCTGGAAGGCAGACCTGCTCAACTACACGTTGCGATTCAACGGCAACCTGTTTTACGTCGACATCACCAACTTGCAGACGACGATCTTCGATCCCAGCATCGTCAACCTGTTCTTCTCGGACAACGCGGCCGACGCCAACGTCAAGGGACTGGAGGGCGACTTCGTGTACCAGCCGCCGTCTGTGCAGGGCCTGACGATCGGCGGCGCATTCTCGTTGCTCAAATCGGAAATCACCAAGGTGATCACGCCGACCGACGATGTACGTGTCGGTGACGAACTGGCCTTTGCACCGAGCTTCCAGGCGAACGTGCACGCTCGTTACGAGTGGCCACTGTCCGGAGGCTGGACCGCGCATGTCATGCCTTACATGACCTACTCGGCAGACTCCTACAGTGATGTCATCCGCATCAACCGCGACAAAGTGGACAGTTGGGCAATGTTCGGCCTGACGGCAGGTGTGGTGACAAACACGTGGTCGGCCGAGCTCTACGTCGACAACCTGACGGACAAGCGCGCCGAAATCTCGCGCCACTACGTCTTCTACCGCGAACGCGTGTACTACGCACGACCGCGTACGATGGGTGTGAGGTTCTCTTACAACTTCTAATCCCATTCACGCGTGATATGGTAAAGGGCGTCCGGCAACGGGCGCCTTTTTCTTTTGGATACGGCAAAACTTGAGCGAAACGACTCGGGATCGAAAGCAGGACGAACTGGACGTCATCCAGAAACGGATCGTGGATGGCGATGCCGCGGGCGCGCTCCAGGCCCTTAAGGCGATCCTCGCAACCTCCCCCGATCACATCGAAGCGCTCTACATGGTCGCCGTTTGCCATCGCTATCTCGGCAATGCAGGCTCGGCTCTCGAAGCGCTCGAAAGAATCAAGTCGCTGTCGCCGGGACACGGCCGGGCACATCAGGAAGAGGGACACATCTATCTCATGCAGGGCCGTCTTGACGACGCACTCAGTGCCTATGCCCGCGCGACCCAATACAACCCGGCCCTGGAAGCCAGCTTCCAGAACCGGCTCGAGATACTGGTGAAACAGAATCGGCGCCAGGAAGCCCTCTCCGTCAAGGCGCAACTCGATCGTCTTCACCAACTTCCCAAACCCCTGGTCGCTGTCGTTGACCTGATTTCGCAGGGCAAACTGGTCAAGGCAGAAGACCTTTGTCGCGAGTTTCTGAAGCGGGTCCCGCACGAGGTCGAAGCGATGCGATTGCTCGCGGATATCGGCATCCGGCTCGGCGTGCTGGACGATGCTGAATTCCTGCTGGAAAGCGCAACAGAACTCTATCCGGACCATATCGAGGCCCGCATGGATTACGTGCAGGTCCTGCGCAAGAGACAGAAGTTCGAACGCGCACTGGCCGAGGCGAAGCGGCTACTCGTGATGGCGCCCGATCACCCCCAGTTCCAGTCGATCTATGCGATCGAATGCATGCAGACCGGCGATTTCGAAACGGCCATCGAAACGTTTGACCACGTACTCGAACGCGTGCCGGGCGACCCTGTCACGCTCACCTCTCGCGGCCACGCGCTCAAAACCTGTGGCCGTACCGACGAGGCCATCGACAGCTACCGGCAGGCATTGATCTCGAACCCGCAACACGGCGAAGCCTACTACTCACTGGCGAACCTCAAAACCTATCGCTTCTCCGACGAGGAGATGGCAGACATGCTCGCTCAGGAACGCAACACCAACCTCTCTCACATGGACCGGGTGCACCTGTGCTTCGCCCTTGGCAAGGCCAACGAGGATCGTGGCGACTACGACGAATCTTTCGGCTACTACGCGCGGGGTAACGGACTCAAGAAAGCCATGAGTCGCTACGATGCCGAGAAGATGAGCGCCGAGATGGCGGCGCAGCACGCGGTCTGTGACAGCGAACTGTTCGAAGCGAAGTCCGGCGCCGGTTATGAAGCGCCGGATCCGATATTCATCGTCGGGTTGCCACGTGCCGGCTCGACGCTGCTAGAGCAGATACTTTCTTCTCACAGCATGGTCGACGGCACGCTCGAACTCCCCAACGTACTCTCCCTGTCGCACCGTTTGCGCCGTGGAGACAAGATCACGGCAGACAGCAAGTACCCGGCAGCGCTGAAAACACTGTCAGATGACGAGCTCTCAGCGTTCGGAAAACAGTACATCGAAGACACGCGCATCCACCGCCAGGGCGCGCCGTTTTTCATCGACAAAATGCCGAACAACTTCCGGCACATCGGCCTGATCAAACTCATGCTGCCAAACGCCAAAATCATCGACGCACGTCGTGCGCCGATGTCCTGCTGCTTCAGCGGCTTCAAGCAACTCTTCGCGGACGGCCAGGAGTTCAGCTACGACCTCACGGACATCGGCCGTTACTACCGCGACTACGTGAGCCTGATGGATCACTGGGACACGGTTCTGCCGGGACACGTACTACGCGTGCAGTACGAGGATGTCGTCGACGATCTCGAGACCCAGGTACGGCGGATGCTGGATTACCTTGGCCTGCCGTTCGAAGACGCGTGCCTGCGTTATTGGGAAACAGAGCGATCGATTCGAACACCGAGCTCCGAGCAAGTTCGTCGACCAGTATTCCGCGAGGGTGTAGCGCAATGGCGCAACTTCGAGCCGTACCTCGAGCCCTTGAAGGAAGCCCTCGGCGATGTGCTCGCGCGTTATCCGATTGGCGTCGACGCCTGACCGCTCAACTCGCAAATTGTCCGCGACCCGCGTTTGACGCCATACTACGGGCAATCTCACACCAGGAATCACCGCATGAGTCTGAAGGGCAAGACCATCATCATCACCGGCGCGGGCAGGCCGAATGGCATCGGCGCGGGTATCGCGCGGTGCTTCGCAAAAGAAGGCGCCCGTATTGTCGTCACGGATCTCGATGGTTCGCCGTTTGATGAGACAGTCGCCAGCATCGACGGCGACGTGACCCCGATGATCGGCGATGCCGCGAACCAGGCGTCGATGAGCGCACTCGCAACAGAAGCCAGGGATCGGTTCGGGCACATCGACGTACTCGTCAACAACGCCGGTATCGGTGGGCCGGTGCTGGAATTCGACGAAGCCGAGGAGCAGATTCCCCTGCTCGCCATGAGCGACGAGGCATGGGACAAGCAACTCGAATCCAACCTTCGCACCACATTTTCCTCATCGGCTGCCGTCACGCCGCTGCTGGAAGATGGCGGGAGCATTGTGAACATCGCCTCGATTGCGGCCCTCGGTCCGGCGACGGGATTGCCCGCCTATGGCGCGGCCAAGGCCGGTGTCGTGCATCTGACGAAGACGCTCGCGATCCAGCTCGCGCCGAGAAAGATTCGCGTCAACTGCGTGTGTCCCGGGCTCCTGTGGACGCGTGCGTGGGAGATGCTCGCGGCGCGCATGAAACAACGCCAGCCCGAGTTCGCGAATATGACCGAGCGACAAATCTTCGAAGTGATCGTTGCCCAGTCAACGCCGCTCGGCGGAGAACAGACGCCGGAAGACATCGGCAATCTGGCCGTCTTCTACGCGTCAGACAACGCCCGAATGATCACCGGCCAGGTTGTCGCGGTCGACGGCGGCATCTCGGTGAAATAGAGCCGCCCGGGTCCGTAAGCAGCGTCAGGCAAAAATCCGGGGTCACCAACGATGTTACGGTGTGCCATCTCACAGCATATCCCGGCCTGCATAAGGTTTCTCAGTGAGGAGG
>JAGRIN010000081.1 GCA_020443245.1 Pseudomonadales bacterium | reverse complement strand
AAGTCTTCGCCACCATGGTGGCGGTTGCCGTCGTGGTGCTGGTCATTGCAATGGGCTGGCGCCTCTCCGCGTACCTGAACGAGGCCGCCAACGGCCTTTTGACGCGGGATATCCTGCTCCTGCTCGTCACCTACCGCCTGCCGGGATTTCTGGAGCTGATCCTTCCAATCAGCTTCTTTCTGGCGGTTGTGCTGGTCTATGGACGCTTTTATGCCGACAGCGAGATGGTCGTACTCCAGGCCTGCGGGCTGGGAACGGGGCGTCTCATCGGGATCACACTCCTGCTCGGGTTCGTGGTCACGCTCGCCACGGCCTTCATCTCGCTGTACCTGAAGCCGGCGGGGGAGGCGAAGGTGGAACGGCTGTTTGCCGGCCAGCAGAACCTGACGGAGTTCGACACGCTCGTACCGGGCCGCTTCCAGAATCTCAGTACCGGTCGCCGCGTGACCTACACGGAGAACCTGAGCGAGGACGGTGAGCTCAGTAATGTGTTCATGAATGAATATCGCGCACGGATCGCCGGCCCCAAGGAAGTGATCACCATCGTCGCGGACCGCGGTCGCTCCAGCGTCGATCCCAACGGAGACCGGTTCCTCGTGCTGAACAACGGCGCGCGTTACAGCGGTCGACCAGGCGATGACGACTACCGGGTGGTCACCTACGACGAATACGGGCAGCTTATCACCCGGGAGAAGAGCAGATTCCAGTATCGCAGGCGTACGGCCGTGCCGACTGATGCGCTGCTGGACGACCCCACGCCGGAGAACATCTCGGAGATGCACTGGCGGATCGGCATTATCCTGATGGTACCGATCATTTCACTGATGGCGATCCCGCTGTCCCGCGTGAATCCCCGACAGGGCCGCTTTACGCGACTCGTTCCCGGAATGATTTGTTGCTTCCTTTATGTCGTCATCCTGTCTTCGGGTCGCGCGGCGTTGGAGAAGGGACAGGTGCCGCTCTCGTATGGGCTCTGGTGGGTACACGGCGCATTCCTGGTTCTCGTGCTGTTCCTGTTCCAGCTCGAGACGGTTTCCAAGCCGTTCAATCGCATCGCTGCCTGGTGGTACCGTCGTGAAGCATCTTGACCGGTATGTGATGCGCACGGTCGGCATGACCATCCTGCTGGTCATGCTGGCAATCGTCGGCATTCTTTCGATCTTCAACTTCATCGATGAGATCGAAGACATGAAGTATCACTACGGGATCGTCGAAGTCATTCGGTACACGGTTTACAGCATGCCGCGGACCTTCTACGACGCGATCCCCTACGGCGCACTCATCGGCTGCCTGGCCGGATTGGGGCTGCTTGCCGGCAACAGCGAACTGATTGTTATGCGCGCCTCGGGCGTGTCGACCTGGTCGATTTCGTGGAGTGCGCTGAAGCCGGTGCTGGTGCTGGTCGTCGTCGGCATGCTGATGGGTGAATATCTTCTCCCGGACCTCGAGCGTGTCGCGCGAAACGACCGGAGCAAGGCGATGTCCAGCGAGAACCAGATCACGCCGTTTCTCGGCTTCTGGTATCGCGAGAACAATGTGTATATGCACTTCGAGGAAGTGCAGGGCGGTTTGCTTGGTGGCGTCAACCACTACTACTTCGATGCACAGCGGCATTTGCGCCGGACGCTGTACGCCGAGCGCGCCGTCTATCACGACGTGCGTGATGAAGAGAAGTACTGGCTTATGGAGAAAGTGCTGATCACCGATATCTTCGACGACCACACGGAGTCGAGGCATCTGCCCAGCCTGCGCTGGGACACGCGCCTTGCCCCGGATACGCTTCGCACAGAGATACTTGTGCAGCCGGACAAGATGTCGATGCAGGAACTCAGTGCCAAGATCGACACGCTTGATGCACAGGGCATGCAGAGCGGCAAGTTTGAACTCGGTTTCTGGCGAAAGGCTCTGCAGCCGGCGGCAACGATCGGGCTCGTGTTTGTCGCGATCTCTTTTATCTTCGGGCCACTGCGCGAGTCCACGATGGGCATGCGTGTCGTGGCCGGTCTTGTGGTCGGCATCCTGTTCAAATTTGTCCAGGGATTGCTCTCGCCGGCGAGCCTCGTCTTCGGGTTCTCGCCGCTCATTGCGGTGATCATCCCGATAGTGCTCTGCCTTGCGTTCGGCGCCGTGCTGCTCAGGCGCGCGAGCTGAGTCAGGCCTTCTTTTTCTTCTCTGACGGGTACGGATTCTTGCCGAGGTAGATGCAGCGCGTACGTGTCAGGCGGTCGTACAGGGTGAGCCGTTCGCGGTCGACCAGCATCCAGAAGAAGCCGAGCCCGAACGGGATGAGCGTCAGCGTGGCGACAAGCCAGCGAAGGATGCACTGCACGGAAGTCATCATTTCACCTGTGGGGCCGATGGTCTTGATCTTCCAGACCTGCATTCCGAGGGTCTGGCCCTTGATACGCCAGAAGATGTAGTAGAAGAAGAACCACTCTACGTACAGGAAGAGTTGCAGGACCCAGCCGGTGACCGCCTGGCCGCCCCCGACGTAGACCACAATCGGCGTCATGCTGGCCATCCACACCGCGACGACCAGGAACGAATCGTAGATGAGTGCTGCGATGCGGCGAATGAAGCCAGCGTTGGGAAAGTCTGTGGTTTCGATGCTCAAGTGTCGGCGCGAACTCAAAAAGCGCGCATTCTACCAGAGTGTGGTGAGCCCGGCGGTTGAAGGCTGCCCTGGGGATGGCTAGAATGCGCGTCCGCCGCCGCCCCGACTCCCGCCCATGTCCCAGATCGTCGTCGAAAGCCTGGAAAAGCGCTTCCAGGTCGCCGAGCGTTCGCCCGGCTTTGTCGGTGCCCTCAGTGGCGTGTTCCGGCGGCGTTACCGGACTGTCGACGCCCTCGCGGGCGTGGACTTTCGCATCGATGCCGGCGAACTCGTGGGATACATCGGGCCCAACGGAGCGGGCAAGTCCACCACCATCAAGATTCTTTCCGGCATCCTGACGCCCAGCGCCGGCCGGTGCGAAATCGAGGGCCTCGTGCCCTGGCAGGACCGAAAGGCGCATGTTCGTAACATCGGCGTCGTGTTCGGCCAGCGCACGCAACTCTGGTGGGACCTGCCGGTCATCGAGTCGTTCGAACTGCTGCGCGACATTTACCGGATCCCGCCATCGCAATACCGGACATCCAGCCGCGAACTCATCGACATCATGGACCTTGCGCCATTGTTGGATACGCCCGTGCGCCAGCTCAGCCTCGGCCAGCGAATGCGATGCGACCTCGTCGCGTCCCTGCTTCACCAGCCATCGATACTGTTCTTGGACGAGCCGACCATCGGGCTCGATGCGATCTCGAAACTTGCAGTGCGGGAGTTCGTCAAGACGCTGAACCGGGAGCGCCGAGTGACTGTCATCCTGACCACGCACGATATGGACGATATCGAAGCGCTCTGTGATCGCATCGTCGTGATCGGCGGTGGCCGGATATTGAGCGACGGCACACTTGCATCGCTGCGTGCAAAGCTGAGGTCCGAACGGCGGATCAAGCTCGAATTGCTGGAACCGGTCGCGTTCGACTCGCCCGACGTCCGCGTGATCAGCGCCGAGGGGGCAACGTTGCACCTGGCGTTCGACCCTTCGGTCATCACGACCGCGAGCCTGATCAAGAACATCGCCGAGTCCTGGCCGGTCAAGGACATCTTCATCGAGAACCCGCCGATCGAAGAGTTGATCGCACAGTTGTACGCCGCCAATCGCGTGAACGCATGAACGCGGTCGGTGCCTATGTCGCGATCGTGAGCGCGCGTTACCGGACGTTGCTCCAGTATCGCGCCGCGGCATTTGCCGGCTTCATGACGCAGGTCTTCTGGGGCGCCATCAAGATCATGGTGTTCTTCGCCTTTTATGCCGTGAGCCGCGAAGCGCAGCCGATGAGCCTTGCACAGGTTGTGTCATACGTCTGGCTCGGACAGGCGCTGCTCGGTATGTTGCCATGGAACATGGACAAGGAGATCGAACAACTCATTCGTGAAGGTGCGGTGTCTTATGAACTCGTCAGGCCGCTCGATCTCTATGCGTTCTGGTTCGCGCGAACCATCGCGCTGCGCACCGCAACAACTACCCTGCGCTCGATTCCGATGGTGCTACTGGCCGGGGTCGTACTCCCCCTCGCGGGCCAGGCGCAGTGGGCTCTGCTGCCACCTGAGTCGCTCACTGCCTTCTGCGTGTTCCTGGTGTCGCTGTTCTGGGCGCTGATGCTGGCCTGCGCATTTACGATGTTGATGCACGTCTTTCTCGTGTGGACGATCTCTGGCGAGGGACTCAATCGCGTGATGCCGTCTTTCACGATCGTCTTCTCCGGCATGATTGTTCCGTTGCCGCTTTTTCCTGACTGGCTGCAGCCGTTTCTCAACCTGCAGCCGTTTCGAGGCCTGGTGGACGTGCCGTTTCGCATCTACACCGGCAGCATCCCGGTCGCGGATGCGTGGCCGGACATCGTTCACCAGGTTATCTGGACCGTGATCTTTGTCGCCTACGGGCGCTGGCTGCTGCAGCGCAGTTTGACGCGCCTCGTTGTGCAGGGAGGCTGATGTGCGCGGACACGGACTCGGACTCTACTGGCGTCTCATCCTGGCGTCGATGACGAGCCAGATGCAGTACAAGGCGTCGTTCATACTCTCGTCCCTTGGACAGTTTGCCGCCACCGCCGTCGAGATCGCAGGCGTCTGGGCGCTGTTCAGCCGCTTCGGCAACCTTGAGCATTGGAACATCGCCGAGGTATGCATGTTCTACGGGCTTGTGAATGTATCGTTCGCGATATCCGATGCCATCGGTACCGGCTTTGACCAGTTCGGTGCGCTGTATGTGAAGACGGGGCACTTCGATCGGCTGCTGCTGCGTCCGCGGAGTATCTTCCTGCAGTTGATCGGGCACGAGTTTGCGCTGCGTCGGGTCGGACGCTTCTCCCAGGGGCTGGCTGTGCTCGCCTGGTCGATCGTCACGCTCGAGATCGACTTTACTGCCTACCAGGTATTCATGATGCTGGTAACGATCGTGACATCGGTATGCTTCTTCCTGGGGCTCTTTATTCTCCAGGCAACGCTATCGTTCTGGTCCGTCGAGACACTCGAGATCATGAACACACTCACCTACGGCGGGGTAGAGTGTGCGCAATACCCGATGGCGATCTACGAGGGCTGGTTCAGGCGAATCTTCACCTTTGTGATTCCGTTGGCGTGTATCTCTTATTTTCCTGTCATCGCGGTACTGGGCATCGACGACCCGCTCGGCTCGTCCCGACTCTTCCAGACGCTCGTTCCGTTGTCGGGCCCGTTGTTCCTCGGGATATCAATTGTCCTGTTCCAGCGCGTTGGCGTCCGGCATTACACCTCGACGGGCAGTTGATCGGTCGCTATTTTGGCGCGGCAACAGATCAGGTTATGCTTGGAGTCCGCGGTACCAGCAGCGACACCATGACGCGTATTCTGATCTCCTTCACATTTTTTCTCTGCCAGTTTTCGTTGGCGTCGATTGCGCAGGGCGATGACAGGCCGCCCTTCGATACGTGGCTTGCAGGCATCAAACAGCAGGCCATCGAGCGGGGCATCAGCGCGCAGACCGCCAGTGTGCTCGACGACATTGAGCCGGACCCGCGCGTGCTGGGCTTTGACCGAAAGCAGCCTGAATTCGTCCAGACGTTCGAACAGTACCTCACGGCACGGGTAACGGACGCACGTATCAAGACTGCGCGGGAGCAATTCCGCCAGCATCGTGCGCTGCTCTCCTCGATTGGCGACAAATACGGCGTCGATCCCCAGTTCATCGTCGCGTTCTGGGGACTCGAGTCGAGCTTCGGTCGCTACCAGGGCAAATACTCCGTGGTGCGCTCGCTCGCGACGCTCGCCTACGACCCGCGTCGCACGACGTTCTTTACCAAAGAGTTGTTCGCCGCGTTGCGAATACTGGACGAAGGGCACGTCACGCCGGATGCGTTCACCGGCGGCTGGGCAGGCGCGATGGGCCAGAACCAGTTTCTGCCTTCGAGCTTCCTGCGTTACGCGCAGGATTTCGATGGAGATGGCAAGAAGAACATCTGGAACGACGAAGCGGATGTGTGGGCGTCGATTGCGAACTACCTCTCCCAAAACGGCTGGAAAAAACACGCCGGCTGGGGAACGCGTGTGCAGGTGCCAGCCTCCTTTGACTTTGACGCGGTAATGCCGGAGAAAGTGGCCAGCGGCTGTACCGCACTCAAGGAACACACTCGCAAGATGCCGGCCGCCAAGTGGAAGGCACTGGGTGTCCGGTTTGACCCCGACGGGCTGAACAGCTCTGCCTACGCGCTGGTGGTGCCGGATGATGGTGAGACCGTCACTTACCTTGTGGGTGGAAACTTCAGGAGCATTCTCAGTTACAACTGTGCAAACAAGTATGCGGTGTCGATCGGTTTGCTCGCCGACCTGGTCGCCGAAGGGGGAGACGATGACTGAACTCACGACGCTGGCAAAGGATGCGACGAACGACGAGATCAAGGCAGTACTCGATCGCGATGGCGGATGCATCCTTGAAGGCCTTGTGCCGGTTGAAACCTGTGATGCCCTGATGGCTGAACTGCGGCCACAGATCGATGCCGCTCCCTGGAACAATGCGTCCGGCAAGGAAGACAAGGCATTCTTCGGTGTCAAAACCAAGCGCTTTCACGGCGTCGCGTCCATGTCGCCGCTGGCACAGGCGTTATACGCGCACCCCCGGTTGCTCGAACTGGCAAATGACGTGCTGCGCCGCGGCGAGCAGTGCCGGGATATACGACTCAGTACGATTGAACTGATGGTGCTGGGGGATGGCCAGGGTAACCAGATGTTGCATCGGGATTTCGACTCCTGGCCCTATATCGAGGTGGCGCATCCTGATGTTCGGCTGTTCAGTGCGAACATTGCACTGTGTGATTTCACCGCGGACAACGGCGCGACGGTGGTCGTTCCCGGCAGCCATCTCTGGCCACCGGATCGGCAGGCAAAACCCGAGGAGACCTGCCTTGCCGTGATGAAAAAAGGCTCGGCACTGCTTTACACCGGGCATGTGATTCACGGCGGCGGCGAGAACCGGACGCCTGACATTCGCACGGGCTTCTACATCGGCTACATCCCGAGTTGGCTGCGGGGCCTCGAGAATCACCAGGTCACCAATGATATGGCGACGCTGCGCAAGCTGGATGCACGCACGCAACGCCTGTTCGACATGCAGGACGAGGGATTCGTCCTGATCGTCTGATCTACTGCGCGAGGGCTCGCTGCCAGGCGGGTCGTGCGCTGATTCGTTCCCAATAGGCGCCGATGTGGGTCGGCAATTCCCGCGGCACAAAGCGCGTGACGAGAAAAATCGAGTAGCCAGTCATGATGTCGGCGGCTGTGAATTCGTTGGCGACAAGGTAGTCACAGCTCGCCAGCGCCTCATCGACCGCCTTGACGCATAACCACGCCCGGTCCTGCATCTCGCTGATCGCAACCTCGCTCTGGTGTGCTTCGTCCAGGGCACGCCGATGGTTCACAATCTCGCCCAGCGGTCTCGCGAATGTTGCCTCGGCAAACCAGCACCATTGCAGGAAAAGGGCGTGATCGCGCGTATTGTGAACCGGTTCGAGGCGGCCATTGCCGTAATGGCCCAGAATGTACTGGACCATTGCGCCGGATTCGAACAGCTTGAGATCACCGTCGGTCATGACGGGCACTTTGCCGACCGGGTTCATCGCAAGCCACTCGGGGCGCATGCGCCACTCGGTGGAGAAGTCGACGGTGATGGCCTCATAGTCGAGCCCCAGCTCTTCGCACAGCCAGATGACACGGAGCGAGCGAGTACCGGGAACGTGATAGATTTTCAACATGGTGCGTCCTTTTCGCGGTCGGTATGGGCTGGACCTTGCAGTCACTTCACGGTTTATCCTGCGCTTCTCACACAGGTAGAACACCATGACACAACTTGCAATCAACGTTCTCGGCATGACTTGCGAACACTGCGCGGCTCGCGTACGTGATGCCCTGGGCCAGTTGCCGGATGTAAAGGTATCACGGGTCGATCACGAAGAGGGACTGGCGACAATCGAGTCAGGCCGATGGTATGCGCCTGAAGCGTTTGAGAAGGCGGTCGGCGATGCCGGCTATCACTTTGCGGGCGCGAGCGTGATGGACGAAGTCACGATTCCGGTCGGCGGCATGCACTGCAACAACTGCGCCCGAAAGGTAAACAACGAATTGGCCGTCGTGTCCGGCGTCAAGCGTGTCGATGTAGATCTCGATGGTGAGCGCGTTACGGTCACCGGCCGCGCACACCTGGGCGAAATGATCGACGCGATCCGGCGCGCGGGATTCACCGTGGGAGAACCGCCGGCGCAGCCCGATGTGCCTGAGGTTGTGGATGTCGCAGGCGGCGAGCCAGAGTCCGGTGCGGCTTGCCCGGTCCAGCTCAACCTGAGCGGCATGTCCTGTGCGAGTTGCGTTTCCACGGTCGAACGTGCGTTGTCCGGCGTGCCGGGCGTGGAGCGCGCGAGCGTCAACTTCGCCGACCAGTCTGCGTATGTCGTCACCCGCGGAGATTCGGCAGCGCTTGTCGATGCGGTCAAAAGGGCGGGATATGGCGCGTCGATCCGACAGGACGACGACCTCGAATCGCGGGACGCTGAACTTGCGGCGCGATTGCGTTCAACTTACATCAAGTCTGGTGTCGCGCTTGCGCTGGGTGCGGCGCTCATGGGGACGATGCAGTTCAACCTGCTGCCGACGCCAGATGCCACGGCGTTCTGGCTGGGCGTGAGTGCCGTCGTGCTGGCGGCCATGGCGTATGCCGGCGGGCACTTCTTCGTCGGTGCCGTCTCCTCGGCAAGACATGGCGCGATGACCATGGATACGCTGATTGCGCTGGGCACAGGGACTGCATTTATCTACTCGTTCCTGATCATCGTGGCGCCGGAACTCGTTCCGCCGGCTTCACGACACCTGTTCTTCGAGGCCGCCGTTTTCATCATCGGCTTCATCAATCTCGGCAAGGGTTTTGAGGACAACGCAAAGGGCAAGACGTCGCTTGCCGTGAAGAAGCTCATCGGTCTCGCGCCCAAATCTGCCAGTCGAATCCGGGAAGGCGACGAAGAAGAGACTGTGCCGATCGAGCAGGTTGTGGTCGGGGATCGCCTTCGTATTCGCCCCGGCGAGACAATTCCGGTGGACGGTGTTGTCGAGAGTGGCAACGGCAGCGTGGACGAGTCGATGCTGACGGGCGAGTCAGTGCCGGTGGACAAGACCGATGGCGCCAAACTTGTGGCCGGTACGCTGGTGATGAACGGCACGCTCGTGATGATCGCGAAGCAGGTCGGTGGCGAGACCGTGCTGGCGCGAATGATTGACCTGGTTCGTGACGCACAAAATTCAAAGCCCGCCATCGGTCGACTGACCGACCGTATCGCGTCAGTGTTCGTGCCCGCGGTGATCGCGATTGCGTTGGCGACTGGCGTGGCCTGGTATCTCGTGGGCCCGGAGCCGAAGGTCTCGTACGTTGTGGTGACGATGATGAGCGTATTGATCATCGCCTGTCCCTGTGCGTTGGGACTCGCGATTCCAATGTCGATTATGGTGGGTATGGGCCGCGCCGCTTCGGCCGGCATGTTGATCAAGAACAGCGAAGCGCTCCAGGCAGCCGCGCGCCTGACATTGATCGTCGTGGACAAGACCGGCACATTGACGGCGGGCAGGCCCAGGGTCACGCGTGTTTGGGCACAGGATGACGAAACCGGGATGCTCTCGCTCGCCGGCGCGTTGGAAAAGCTGTCTGAACATCCGCTTGCGAGAGCCGTCGTGCAGTATGTGCAGGAACAAGGCATCGGTGAGACAACTGTCTCCGATTTCTCGATGACGTCCGGTGGCGGTGTGACGGGTACGCTCGATGGGCAGACGGTTGCGGTGGGAAATCCGAATTACCTGAAGTCGCTTGGCATGAGCCGCCGGTTCGATGCGCAGCCCGAAGGCGGGAGCACGGCGATCTATGTCGGTCGTGGCCATGAAGTACT
>JAGRIN010000080.1 GCA_020443245.1 Pseudomonadales bacterium | reverse complement strand
GTTGAGGTCCTTCCGCTCCGCACATTCGTGCTCCGGTCAGGATGACCTTGCGGGGCGCGGTCAGTCGTGGATTCAAGAGAGAGGGTCTTGGCGGGGACGTTGAGGTCCTTCCGCTCCGCACATTCGTGCTCCGGTCAGGATGACCTTGCTGCGCGCGGTCAGTGTGAGTTGTCAGGGAGGGCTTTGGGGCGTCCGGTGTTGATCTTTGTCAGGTAAAACCTGCTGAGGGGCTTCTATACTCGTTGAAAAGGAGTTCTCTGGATGTTTGAAGCGGCGGAGGTCGGGCGGTCCATTGGCAAGGCGGCGTTCAAGGACGCTGAGCCGGAAGTTCACCAGCGGCTGCTGGGGCTGCAACAAAAGCTCCGGGGCAGCAACAAGGCGCTGATTATCATCGTCTCGGGCGTTGAGGGCGCCGGGAAAGGCGAAGTGGTCGATCGACTGAACCGGTGGTTCGATACCCGCGACGTCCAGACGTTTGCCTATTTCGATGAATCCGACGAAGAACGCGAGCGCCCTCGGTTCTGGCGCTTCTGGCGAACCATGCCAGCTCGCGGCACGATCGGCGTCATGTTCGGCTCATGGTACACGCGACCCATCGTCGACCGTGTGTTCGAGAAGATCACCGCGAGCGGGCTGGACCAGGAGCTGCAACGAATCCAGGACCTCGAGACCACCCTTGCGCGAGACGGCAACATTATCGTCAAGCTGTGGTTTCACCTCTCGAAGCGCGAGCAACAGAAACGTCTCAAGCAGGACACGGAGATTGCGAAGTTCAAGAAGTCTCCGCTGCTGAAGGAATATTCGAAGTCATACGACCGGTTCGCGAAGGTTTCGGAGCGCGCAATCCGGCTAACCGATACCGGGCTCGCGCCCTGGCACATCGTTGAAGCGACGGATACAAGGTACCGTGACATCGAAACCGGTCGAACACTCATCGCGGCTCTCGAGGCGCACCTGGAAGCCGGGGACGACCGGCATGATAGCGAGGCACCAGCACCTGCCATCAGCCTGACGGATCCTTCATCGAAACGAACTGTTCTCGATGCTGTCGACCTGACCCAGGCTCTCGCGCCGAAGGCGTACGAGAAGGCGCTCGAGAAAGCGCAGGCACGACTTCATAAACTCGCCTGGGCGATGAACCGCGAGAAGAAGAATGCCGTACTGGTCTTCGAAGGGTGGGACGCCGCCGGCAAGGGCAGCGCGATCCGTCGTGTCACGAGCGCGATCGACGCAAGACTGTATCGTGTCATTCCAATCGCCGCGCCGACCGATGAAGAGAAGGCGCACCACTACCTGTGGCGCTTCTGGCGTCACGTGCCGCGCGCCGGATACATGACGATGTACGATCGCTCATGGTACGGCCGCGTGCTGGTCGAGCGCGTGGAAGGTTTTGCAGACGAGAATGAATGGCTGCGCTCGTACCAGGAAATCAACAACTTCGAGGAGCACCTGACCGATCACGGCATCGCGGTGATGAAATTCTGGGTGCACATCAGCTTCGAGGAGCAGCTCGCGCGCTTCAAGGCACGCCAGACCGACGCAACAAAGCAGCACAAGATCACCGACGAGGACTGGCGCAATCGCGAGAAGTGGAACGACTACAAACTCGCGGTCAACGACATGGTCGCACACACGAGCACCGACAGCGCGCCGTGGACGCTGGTTGCGGGAAACGACAAGAATTTCGCTCGCGTCCAGATACTCGAAACGGTGTGCGAAGGACTGGAAAGCATCCTCCAATGACCGCGCCAAAGGCAGAACGCCGGTTGCAGCACGCGCTGCGCAACCGCTGGCGAAACTACACCGAAGAACTTGATCGCTGTCGCGCGAACCTGTCGGAGAAAACGGTGCACGACTTTCGGGTCGCCATACGCCGCTTCGCCTCACTATTGCGCCTGGTCGAGGACATTACCGGTGCGCGCGAACCTGAACGACTTCGCAAGAAGTTGAAGGCACAGCTCGACGACCTGGATGAACTTCGCGACATCCATGTGATGCTGGCGGAACTCACCAAGGTTGATTCGAACATCGATACCGTCATCGAAAGCCTCGAGGCGGACAGCCGTCGCGCGGCAACACGCCTGAAACGCAAGCTGGCCGGCATCGACACACAGAAGCTCGTCGACCTGGCCGCAAAAGTGCACAAGGCCGTCGACGCACATCCCGCCGGGAACGTGCAAACGTCGATTCTCGAATCGATCGACCGCGCGTGGAGAACTGTCAGCAAACGCATCGCTCGCGTCGATAAGGCGAAGCCTGTGTCCTTCCATCGCCTGCGCGTCGCTTTCAAACGCTTTCGCTATTCAGTTGAGGATATGCGCCAGATCGTCGGGCGCCTGCCGGATGACCTGCCAGCCCGGATGGATGCATTCCAGACCCGGCTCGGTGAAATCCAGGACGCCGACGTTATCGTGAAGCTGCTGACGAGCGCGACCCGGCGAAACCCGCAACTCGCTTCGACGCGAGATGCCTATCGAACCAGGCGGGACGAGAAAATCGCGCAATTCACAACCGAGTTGGCCGAAGGCCAAACCGTCTCGGGATTCTGGCGTCCCGACCCGCAGTCGACTTTCCCATGGGAGACCTGAACCTCACGCGACGGACGAGCCGCCGTCGACCAGGAGAACCTGGCCTGTGGTGTAACCTCCCCGCATGAGGTAGAGATATGCCTCGGCCGCCTCATCCGGCTTACCTACCCGTGCAAGAGGCAAGTGCGCCGTCATGCGCGCGAGGCGTTCCGCGCGCTTCTCCTCCGGAATGCTGTTCCAGACATCCGTCAGGATCAGGCCCGGGCAAACTGCATTGACCCGTACCGGTTTCAGCTCGACCGCCAGCGCACGGGTCAGGTGCTCAATAGCACCCGCCATGGCCGTACTGACAAACGAGCCGGGAGAGGGGTTGTGCGCGATCATGCCGTCGGTCAGGGTCACCGACCCATCGGGGGCAATTCGGCTGCTCGCGTGCTTCACCGCACGCAGCGCGCCCCAGAAACGTACCGAGAACAATGCCTGCGCCGCATCGAGATCAACGGCGCCGAGCGTGTTGTTGCGTGGACCGCCCCAGTCGCCGGCTGTGAAGACAAGGTGATCGAGCGAACCGACGCGTTCGAAGAAGGCCTGCACGCTCCGGTCATCTTTCACATCGATCACGTCCCCACTCGCGCCGCTCAGACTGGCGAGACCTGCATCGACCGTCTCACGACGACTTGAGGCCACCGTTACCCGCGCACCTTCGGCCAGCGCGCCCTCGGCAACCGCGAGGCCGATGCCGGACGTGCCGCCGATCACGACTACATGCCGATCGCTTAGTTTCATCCACACTACCCCTTCAACAATTTGTGCAGGTCCGGTGGCATACCTGCAAGCCAACCAAACGTCCCCGCTTCCTGTAGTTCTTTTGCAGCGGCTATCACCGGCGCCATCGAGAGCGACGCGAAGGCATTGCCAACGCTGATTCGATGCGCACCCATACTCGCGAGTTCCTCGACACTCGATCCGCCAAAGAACACACCGAGCACATTGAGCGGACGCGTCACTTCGCGCGAAACCTGCTGCAGGTCCTCGAGCCGTCGCAATCCCGGCGCGTACAGCACGTGTGCACCTGCCTGCTCGAACGCCTGCAGTCGCCTGATTGTATCATCGAGATCGTTCACACCCCGCAGCAGGTTCTCCGCACGTGCGGTCAACTGGAATGGCGCATCCATACCGCGGACTGCTTCCGCTGCCGCCTGCACACGTTCAACCGCCGCGTCGAACTCGATGAGTGTCTTCGACTCACGGTCAAAGTCCTCGATCGAGCAACCGGCGACGCCGGTTTCGGCAATTCGCCGGATATTTGCGGCAACGCCTTCAGGGTCGCGCGCGAACCCGTCCTCGAAATCCACATTGACCGGCAGCGTCGTCACCGCAGCAATCATCCGGCAATGGTCAAGCTTCTCGTCCAATGTCACCGCGCCGTCGCCCTTGCCCAGCGTCTGCGCGAACCCTGCGCTCGTCGTTGCGAGCGCCTTGAATCCCAACGCCTGCAGCACGAGCGCAGAACCGACATCCCAGGGGTTGGGAATGACGAAAGCATCATTGCCATCGTGCAGTGCCGCAAACGCTTCACACTTTTCTTTCCAGGTTGCCATCTCGTTCCTCCCGAATTTGATCAACGCAATCTATCCTGCCGGCGCGCAAAAGGCTCGCCGGAATCGGACCTCTATCCCTCAAGACGATCCCGCGGCGAATGTTGTGACAGCCGTGCGCGCGTTCCGGTACGCTAGGTGCAACATGAGACAGGTCAGGGCCGGCCAACGAGATGACAGGCGATCGCAACACAGTCCTGCGGGTTGAAGATCTCGCCGTCGCATTCCGCGGTGTGCCGGTCGTGCAAAACGTGTCCTTTGACATTCGCCGCGGCGAGACACTCGCGTTGGTTGGCGAATCCGGTTCCGGTAAATCCGTAACCGCCCTCTCGATCCTGCAGTTGCTGCCGTATCCAGCAGCGAGCCATCCGCGCGGGATGATCCACGTCGGTGAAACACAACTGGTCGGCGCCGACGACAGCACACTCCGGAATGTTCGCGGTCGCAAGGTCTCGATGATTTTCCAGGAGCCGATGACCTCGCTTAATCCACTGCACAGGATCGAGAAGCAGATCGGTGAAATACTCCTGGTTCACCGTGGCATTCCGCTGCGGGATGCGCGGCCGCGCATCCTGGAACTGCTGACACTGGTCGGCCTGCAGAATCCCGAACTCAAGATGCGGTCATTTCCGCACGAGCTTTCCGGTGGCCAGCGTCAACGAGTGATGATCGCCATGGCGCTGGCGAACGAGCCGGACCTGCTGATCGCCGACGAGCCGACCACGGCGCTCGACGTCACCATCCAGGCTCAGATACTCGATTTGCTGCATGACCTGCAGCAGAAGCTCGGCATGGCCATCCTGCTCATCACCCACGACCTCGGCGTGGTCAGGCGTGTCGCGGACCGGGTTTGCGTCATGACGATGGGTGAGATCGTCGAGAGCGGCCCATGTGAAGCGATCTTCACGTCACCACAACATGACTATACAAAGCGCCTGTTAGCCGCCGAACCGAAGGGAAACCCGGTCGCACTCGATACCGGCGCCGAAACCGTCATCGACTGTCGGCATCTTTCGGTGAATTTTGCACTCGGCAAGGGCTTCTCATTCAGGCGAACCTACTTCGGTGCCGTAAAAGATGTTTCGCTTACGGTCGGGAAGGGACAGACGCTGGGGATCGTGGGCGAATCCGGTTCCGGCAAGACCACGCTCGGGCTCGCGATCATGCGCCTTGTCCAGTCGGAAGGTGAGATCACACTGAACGGCACCTGCGTGCATGGACTCAAGGCGTCCGCGCTACGTCCCTATCGTCGCGACATGCAGATCGTATTCCAGGACCCATACGGCAGCCTGTCCCCGCGGCTTTCGATCTACCAGATTATCGACGAGGGTCTCGCGCTCCATGAACCGGCGATGGACGAGCAGGCCCGGCGCGAGGCGGTGGCGGAAGTACTCAGGGAAGTCGGGATCGATCCGGCCGCGCAGGACCGCTATCCCCACGAATTTTCAGGCGGCCAGCGCCAACGTATCGCCATCGCGCGGGCGCTCATCCTGCGCCCGAAGGTGCTGGTGCTGGACGAACCGACCTCTGCACTCGATATGTCCGTGCAGGCGCAGATCGTGGACCTGCTTCGGGACCTGCAGCGCAGGCACGGCCTGACTTACATCTTCATCAGCCACGACCTGAAGGTCGTCCGCGCACTCAGCAATCACGTGCTGGTCATGAAAGACGGCGTGATCGTGGAGTCAGGCACGGGGGACGAGATCTTCGATCAGCCGCAAACCGCCTACACAAGGGCACTGATCGCGGCAGCGTTCATTTGACTTTGGGGAATCCGGGGTCGCGAAACGCCGCCCCTTCACCGAGTCGTTTGGCTCTCGTCATCGGGTGCACGTTCGGTCCATCGCCAATCTTCGCAATTCGCTCCATCGTATCGCCGGGGCGCCAGGCGACTTTCGCATCCTCGCCGAAGTAGCGCAGCGACAAGGTACGCCTCTGGCGACCCGGGCCGGACGGGGCGCCGCCGTGCAGCATCGACGGGTGAAACACCACAATGTCGCCAACCGTGATCGGGAACGAGACGATGTCGTAGTCGCTGCGGTTCGCCTCGATATCCGGAAGCCGCGGCAGCTCGCCGGTGCCATAAAGGGCAATCGTGTCGTCACGCGGATCGAAACGGCTACCGTCATACAGCGTGCCCAGGTGCGATCCCACGACGAACTCGAGCGACTCGCCCGCGTCGAGGTCGTCGAACGAGATCCAGACCACTGCAAGGTCATCACCACAAACAGGCAGATACGGCAGATCCTGGTGCCAGGGCGTTCTTCGCGCCGCTTCCGTGTCGCCACCGGTCTTCAGGAAGATTTGTTCGTACATGTACCAGACGTCGGGTTTCTCCCAGAGCGCGGAGACGACCTGAGGAATTGTCGTCTCGGCGTTGACGGCCCGATAGGGATCGAACGACGCGGGATTGGCGAGGTCGCCATAGAACGAGCCCGGCGTACCGGGAACAAGTTGCGTGGCGCCGCGCCCGGGATTGGCGAGCGACCATTCGAACGCCTCGCGCGCAATGTCAATCGCGTCTGCATCGAGAGCGGCCGGAAGATGCACCACGCCGCGCTGTCGAAAGTGCTCGATATCTGCTCGTGTAATCACGCCGTGCTCCGCTAAATCGGTGAGCCTGCAATATTGCTTCAGTTCACCTCAATGCGAAAGCCGGCCAAGTCGACAGGTCGCTTGAGTCCGGCAGATCCTGGGTTATCATGCGCCGCACTCCCGGTAGAGCCGTAACGTTGCCCAAACAGTCTGATATCGATCGCAATCTCGCCACCCTCGCGTCGCTGCCAGCGACCCGGGAGGAAAGTGCGTCCGGAATACCTGCGGACTGCAGAAATCTCACGCCACTACTCAAAGCGCTACTCGTTGCCGACGGGACCGTAACCGTTCAACTGGCTGCGGCCTTTGATGAGCGAATCGGCGTCGCCGCCGTCTTCCAACGATCCGTAGAGAGCACCGTCGACATACCCATCATCGGTGTCGCTACAGGCGACAACGTGTTCTATCGACAGGTCGAACTGATCGGAACTGAATCGGGCGATACCTACGCGACAGCGTGGAGCGTACTCAATGGCGCCAACATGGATCCGTTACTCTTCGAGAAATTGATCGACGAGGAACTCGGCATGGGCGAAGTGCTGCGCAACTCGGCACGCGGCAGCTTTCGTGAGGTACTCAGAATCGCGCGGGACACCGGAACAAATTCGGTCACACGAAGTTATGCGGTGTTTCTCGAGCGAACACCCTGCATCGTTATCAACGAAACATTTCCGCTCGAAAGATTTGGCGCGAGCCTCGACTAGACCGGCGCGACACCCAGCGCCAGGATCACCAGCACGAACAATCCGCCGGTAACGAAGTTGCGCCAACCTGACGTCAAGCGCGATACGTTCACTATCATCGTTTGTCTCCCCTCTCTCGCATGCGAATTGGAGAGCAAGACTCATTCCATGCACGCCAAATCAAAGAGTTACACAGACGCGCGTCTGAAGTTGTAAAAACACTCGACAATAATTTCCGACAGGCGGTACGCGCAACGGGTTGACCCGAACCTGCCGGATTACCATCCCGTTTCAATTGTTACGACGGGACGCACCCGGCAGAGTTCGCTATGATGCGGTGCGTTCGGTATATCCAGCAGGAAGACAGGTTGACAGTCACGGCGCAGGGGCCACAGGTCGCATTTTTCAGTAATCGCACTCGTCGGCTCGGGTATGTCTATCCCGAAGGCAGGGTTGCGCAAATCCGGCGCCTCGCCAACACCTACGAACACACGATCACGCTGGAAAACTTTCACGAACACGCGCCGGCACTGGCACATGTCGAGTACATCTTCTCGACGTGGGGAATGCCGGAACTCACGGCACGCCAGATTGCCGAACTGCCCGACTTGAAGGCAGTGTTTTATGCGGCGGGCACCGTCAAGTATTTTGCCGGTCCGTTTCTTGAGTGCGGTGTGCGCGTCGTATCCGCCTGGGCCGCGAATGCCGTTCCTGTTGGGGAGTACACCGCTGCACAGATCATCCTGGCGGGCAAAGGTTACTTCGCCGCCAATCGGCGGATGCACCGCCGCGAGTCGCTCCGTGATCTTGCAATCACCGGCAACTACGGTTCACGCGTCGCGCTGCTCGGCGCCGGGATGGTCGGCCGGGAGGTCATCCGGCGCCTCCACGGATACGATATCGAATTGCTTGTGTTCGACCCGTTCCTCGCTGACGCAGACGCGCACTCGTTGGGCGTGACGAAGGTGACGCTGGAGGAAGCATTCGATGCGGCCATCGTCAGCAACCATCTTGCCAACGTACCGGAAACCGTTGGAATGATTACGGGCAAACTGCTGCGCCGAATGCCCGAAGGTGGCACTTTCATCAACACCGGTCGCGGCGCAACGGTACGCGAGGACGAGATGCTGGACGTCCTGCAGGAACGAGCGGACCTGACGGCGCTGCTCGACGTAACGGACCCTGAACCGCCCGTCGATGACAGTCCGCTCTACCGCCTCGCCAATGTCTGGCTAACCCCTCACATTGCGGGCAGTCTCGGGAACGAGGTCGTGCGCATGGCGGACCTCATGATCGAAGAGTTCGAACGCGAGCTCACAGGGCAACCGCTGCGATACGAGGTCAAGCGTGAACACCTGGCGACCATGGCATGACCGATCCCCTTGATTTGATCGTCAGGCAACGAAAGATCACCGGGATGTCCGCTGTCTTCCTGCCGTTTACCTCGCGCGGCGACATCGATTGGGAAGGATTCGAGCGACATCTCGACCGTACGCTCGCTGCCGGCCTCATTCCTGCCGTCAATATGGACACGGGTTCAATCCAGTTCCTCGATGAGACCGATCGACGTCAGGTTCTCGACCTCACTCGCGCGCAGACCGGCAATTTTGTCGCGGGTGCCTGCGTGCGGGACCGGGCAGGCGACGCACTGAACCTCGATGCGTATCGCAAGTCTGTTGGCGAGATCACCGAACGGAACGGAACGCCGGTCGTATTCCCTTGCTGGGGACTGAATGCACTCGAGGATGCCGCGTGGCTCGACGCGCTGGACGCCATCGCCCGTGATGCGCCCCGCTTCATCGGCTTCGAACTCGGGCCACAATTCGTCCCGTACGGTCGCATCGTTTCGCTGGAGACCTATGCGGGCATGATGTCGATGGAAAACTGCATCGGTGCAAAGCACTCGTCGCTGGATCGTAGCCTCGAGTGGCAACGGCTCGAACTGCGCAACGCCCGCCGGCCCGGTTTCATGGTCCTGACAGGTAACGACCTTGCAATAGACATGGTGATGTACGGCAGCGACTACTTGCTCGGGCTATCGTCATTCGCGCCCGAGGCTTTCGCACGACGAGACAGGTACTGGGCAGAGGGCGATCGGGCGTTCCACTCATTGAACGACTTGCTGCAGTACCTCGGCCAGCTCGTGTTTCGATCGCCGACGCCCTCTTACAAACACAGCGCCGCGCAGTTTCTCTCACTGGACGGAACGCTCGCCGAGGCCACCTGCCCGCCCGGTATCGATCCCCGCCCGGACAGCGACCTGCCGCTATTGGAAGAGATCAGGGCGAGGCTGGCCGGCAGTTGATGCGTATCGTCAAAGTTCCTTCCCTCAAGTCCGCTGCCGAGCTCACGAATGCTTTTGCGAGCCTTGGCTACGACATTGATGCCAATGAGTCGCCAGGCGCCCTGTCTTTACCTTACACGGGCTGGCATCGCCCGATCGGTAACCGGTTCGCCATACTGCCGATGGAAGGCTGGGACGCTGAAGCAGACGGGCGCCCTTCTGAACTTGTCAGGCGAAGGTGGCTCAACTTTGCACGCGGCGGCGCCAAACTGCTCTGGGGTTGCGAGGCTGCCGCAGTTGAACCGTCCGTGCGCGCCAATCCTCGCCAACTCGTGATCAATGACGCCACCATCGACGACATCGC
>JAGRIN010000079.1 GCA_020443245.1 Pseudomonadales bacterium | reverse complement strand
ATAGCCTGGAGCTCGATCTCCTTTTTCAGGTTTTCCGGCAGCACCGATTCTATTTTGCGAATCGCCGTCGCCGTGACCGAGCCCAGCGCACGATCCGACCACGCACGCACCATGAGCGCGCCGAGCGCGAGCGCTTTCAGCTCATCACTATTGAACATGAGCGGCGGGAGCCGGTATTCGTTGCGCAGCAAATACCCGACGCCGGCCTCGCCATCGATCGGGATACCGGACCCGATCAGGTCCGAGATGTCCCGATAGATCGTGCGCTCCGACACCTCGAGTTTTTCAGCGAGGTAGCGCGCCGTGCGCACCTTGCCCTCCTGCAGGAGCAACATAAGCTGGAACAGTCGGTCGGCCCTTCTCAATGAATCACTCCTGTGGTCTGGGTTACTACTGACACAAGGCTGTCAGTACCGCCTGTCTATACTGGCGCCGAGAGACATCGACAGGGACTATTCATGGCAAGCCGGCTTGGGTCCAGCGCCCGACAACGGGCAATAGATTTTATCGGGGTGCACGGCACCAATCTACAAAGGGTGCTGTATGAGTTCCACTTCGACGAGGGCGACGCGACGAACGTCATTGCCGCCCTGCGCCACTACCAGAACGGCGACGGCGGGTTCGGTCACGGACTCGAGGCAGACCTGCGTACAAAACGGTCATCGGTTGTCGCGACCACGGTCGCGTTGCAGATCGTGGGCGAGATTGGTGCGTTCGACTCGCAACTGGCGCGAGATGCGATTCACTACTTGCACACGCAATACCAGGACGACAACTGGCCACTGATCTCTGCCGACTGCAATGACGCGCCGCATGCACCGTGGTGGGCATATGTCGAACCTGCGCGCGACGGCGTATTCCGGCCGAATCCAGGGGCCGAAGTCCTCTCTTATCTCTACAGCGCCTGCGGCCTCGGCAAATCCACACGCGAAGAACTCATGGCGCGCGCAATCCACCACATCGCGACAAACCGCATCGAAATGCACGACCTGCTCTGCTACCTGCGGCTCTTCGAGAACCCCAAAGTGGGCGCCGCATCGAGGCGTGAACTGCTGCCCCACTTGCTGACGCAATCGTTCGAACTGGTCAAGGTCAACCCGGAGGACTGGGAGGAATACTGCCTGACGCCCTGCGATGTCGTGACGCATCCTTCGTCGCCGCTCGCCGACTTCTTTGGTGACGCGCTCGAAGAAGACTTCGCGCATCGCCTCGCGCGCCAGAACGAAGACGGCAGCTGGTCACCGAGTTGGTCATGGGGCAATGCGTGGTCCGACACGTGGCGCAGTGTCGAGCGGGAAATCCGCGGCACACTGACACTCAGGTTTCTCATCCAGCTCGACCGCTTCGGTCGCCTGGACTAGCAGGCCTGTATTTCATGAAGGAGGCTTGTGTTTATAATCGAGGCTTCATCAATACGGCTCGTCGTATGTCGAAACCAGCAGCACCCGCAAATCCGGGAGCGCCCGGACAGCGGGGCGGTCGCGGCGCCAACTTCACCGAAGGACCCGTTCACTCCCACCTGATCAGGCTCGCCGGCTTCATGTTCATGGGCTTCTCCGCGATGACCGTCTCGCAACTGATCGAGGCGGTCTATCTCGGCGTCCTCGGGACTGACGAGCTGGCCGCGGTCAGTTTTACCTTCCCGGTCGTGATGGTGCTGCAGAGCGTTGCCATGGGACTCGGTGTCGGCGCATCCTCGATCATCGCTCGCACGACCGGTGCCGGAGACCGCGAGCAGGTCCGGCGACTGGTCACGCACTGCATCCTGCTCGCCGCCGGCGCCCTCGTGACACTCGCCATCCTCGGAAGCCAGCTCAATGACCCGATTTTCCGGCTGCTCGGCGCCAAAGGCCACATCCTCGAACTGATCCACGCGTACATGGACATCTGGTTCATCGGCCTGCCGTTGTTTGCGCTGTCCATGATCGGCACCAGCCTGATTCGCGCGGTCGGCAACGCTGCGGCGCCGGGTATTGTGATGACGGTCGGCTCTGTACTGCAGGTCATCTTTGCGCCTTTCCTGATCTTCGGGTTCGGGCCGATCCCGGCGCACGGGATCGAGGGCGCCGCCCTCGCCTTCCTGTTCGCGCGCCTTGCGAGTTTCGCATTGTGCTACTACATCATCATCTTCCAGGAGCGGCTCGTGACCCGCGCCGTCGACGGCATCATCGCTTCGTGGCGCAGCATCCTGCATGTCGGTCTGCCCGCGATCGCCACCAACCTGATCATGCCGGTGTCGATGGGTATCATTACCCGCCTTCTGGCCCGGCACGGCGCCGAGATCATCGCGGGATTCGGCATCGGCTCACGTATCGGCCAGATGATGGTGATGATCGTGATGGCAGTCGCCTCGAGTGCCGGCCCTTTCATCGGCCAGAACTGGGGCGCGAAGAAATACGAGCGTATCGACACAGCGTTGTCACTCGCCAACCGATTCTCGATGGCGTGGGGCGTCGTTGCCTTCTTGATCATGCTGGCATTCGGGAAGTACATCGTCTCCATCATCAACCATGACCCGGCGGTCGTCGACGCGGCCAACTGGTACCTGCTCATTACGCCGCTCAGTATCGGCTTCATGGGCATGACGGCCATTGCGAGTTCGTGCTTCAACGCGATGGGACAACCGATTCCACCGCTGGTCATCTCGATCGCCCGCATGTTCATCGTCTACATACCCATGGCTATCCTGTTCGATTACCTGTGGGGCTACGTCGGCATCTTCCTCGCGACCTCGGTGTCGACCGCGATTCTTGGTGTCGCCGCATTCATGTGGAATCGCCATGCGCTCGCCGTGTCCCGGCGTGACCGGGAACGATTCGAGGCGGCGGTTGCCTGAAGGCGTTGCACCACATGCTGTATGTCTATACAGTAATGGCGCGGTAATCCCGCGCGTGCCTCGAAAAAAACCGTTGCCGGAAGGCCCGTTAACCGAACGACAAAAGAGACAAGGCAAACAACCAGAACGATGAAAACCGCATCTGAAGAACTCGACCACATCCTGATCCGGGGCGCCCGGGAACATAACCTCAAATCGGTCGAAGTGAAGATTCCGAAACGCAAGCTGGTCGTTCTCACCGGCGTATCAGGTTCCGGCAAGTCATCCCTGGCATTCGATACGCTGTATGCCGAGGGGCAGCGTCGGTACGTCGAATCGCTGTCGGCCTACGCTCGCCAGTTCCTCGGCCAAATGGAAAAACCCCGATACGACACCATCCGCGGCCTGTCGCCGACCATTTCCATCGAACAGAAGACCACCAGCCGCAACCCCCGCTCGACGGTGGGGACAATTACGGAGATCTCGGACTATCTTCGCGTCCTGTTTGCCCGCGTTGGCACACAGCACTGCCACCAGTGCGGCCGCAAGGTCCAGGGCCAAACCGCCCAGAACATCGCCCGCGAGCTGATGTCGCTGCCTTCAGGCACGCGCCTTTACCTGCTCGTTCCACTTCTCGTCAACCGCAAGGGCGAACATCGAGAAATGCTCGATGACGCACGCGCCCAGGGCTTCGTCCGTCTTCGCGTCGATGGCGAGTATGTGAGGAGCGATGAAATCAAAGCACTCGACAAGCGTCGCAAGCACACGGTCGAAGCTGTCGTGGATCGCATTGCAGTCAAGGGTGACATCGCCGAGCGTTTGACCGAGTCTGTGGAAACCGCACTCAAGATGGGCGACGGCATGCTGGTAGCAGCGACCGAGGGCGGTCGGGATCGCATCTTCTCCGAACATCTTTCCTGCGGGCACTGCGGCATCTCGTTCCCTGCACTGACGCCACAGGCTTTCTCGTTCAACAGCCCGCAAGGCATGTGTCACGAATGCAACGGTCTCGGCACGCAGGTTTCTTTCGACCCAGAACTCATCGTGCCTGACAAGGACCTCACGCTGCGCGAAGGCGCGCTGAAGACCGTCGGGCGAATCGATGACGATCGCAGTTCAATGGGCGCCGTGTTCCATCGCCAGGTGTTCGCCTCGCTCAAGATTCCGCTGGACAAACCGTGGAACAAGCTGACGAAAGCACAGCGCCAGAAGATCCTGTACGGGACCGGCGAGCAACGCTACAAGATCAACTGGGGCGCGCACGGTACCAGCAACTCGCGATACGAAGGCACGGTCAACCGGCTGATGCGCCGATTCCGCAACACGCGCTCCGAAGGCATGAAACGCTGGTATTCGCAGTTCCTCGCCAACACGACCTGCACAACCTGTGAGGGCCGGCGCCTGCGACCGGAGAGCGCTGCGGTGCGCGTTGCGGACATGACCATCGTGGAGATATCGTCGTGGACGATCGACAAGGCCCACGACTTTTTCAATACCCTGAACCTGCCGGGCGCGGCAGGCGAGATCGCCACCGAGGTCTTGAAGGAAATTTGCAACCGCCTCAACTTCCTTGTCTCGGTCGGATTGTCCTACCTGTCACTCGACCGACTCGGCCCGACCTTGTCAGGTGGCGAATCCCAACGCATCCGCCTCGCGAGCCAGGTCGGCTCGGAACTCTCGGGCGTGATCTACATCCTCGACGAGCCGAGCATCGGCCTGCACCAGCGTGACAACGCAAAGCTGCTGGGCACGCTGTGCAGGATGCGCGACATAGGCAACACCGTCGTTGTGGTCGAGCACGATGAGGAGACGATCAGGACGGCGGACCATGTCGTCGACTTCGGACCCGGCGCCGGCGTCAACGGCGGCGAGATTGTGCATGCGGGTACACCGAAGAGCCTCGAGCGCTGCCGCCAGTCCATCACCGGCGCCTACCTGTCCGGCAGGACCGTCATCGAATATGCCGTGCCGCGACGCACGCCGACGGGCGCCGTCAAGGTAACCGGCGCGGCCGAGAACAACCTGAAGAACATCGACGTCGAGTTCCCCTTGGGTGTCCTGACCGCGGTCACGGGTGTATCCGGCGCGGGCAAGTCAACACTCGTCAACGATATCCTGCACCCTGCCATGGCGCGTCACTTCCACGCATCCACCCAGCGAGTGGGCAAGCACGGTCGTGTCACCGGGCTCGGGCAACTCGACAAGGTGATCGCCATCGACCAGCGCCCTATCGGCAGAACACCGCGCAGCAACCCGGTCACCTACATCAAGGTCTTCGATGAGATTCGCAACTTCTTCTCCATGCTGCCGGGCTCGCGCATGCGGGGTTACAAGCCCGGACGGTTCTCGTTCAACGTAAAGGGCGGACGTTGCGAGGCTTGCCAGGGCGACGGCGTACGCAAGATCGAAATGCACTTTCTCTCGGACGTCTACGTCAAGTGCGAGGAATGCGACGGGCTCCGTTTCAACGAGGCGACGCTCGAGGTGCGTTACAAAGGCAAGTCGATCGCCGACGTACTCGATCTCACTGTCGCGGAAGCGGTCGAGCATTTCTCGGAACACCACAAGATAGTCAGCAAGTTGCAGTTGCTGGTGGACGTTGGGCTCGACTACCTTCACCTCGGGCAGCCGTCCAACACCCTTTCAGGCGGAGAGGCCCAGCGGATCAAGCTCGCCCGGGAACTCTCGAAAATCGCGACGGGCAAGACCTTCTATATCCTCGACGAGCCGACAACCGGGCTGCACTTCGATGATGTGCGCAAACTCTTGTCGGTCCTTCGCCGGCTTGTCGACGCAGGCAATACCGTTACGGTTATCGAGCACAACCTCGATGTGATCAAGACGGCAGACTGGGTCATCGACCTCGGGCCCGACGGCGGACCCGCAGGCGGCAATGTCATCGCCGTGGGAACACCCGAGGACGTCGCCAAAGTCAAATCGTCGGAAACCGGCCGCTACCTGAAGCCACTCCTCACGGCGCCACGTTCTGCCAGGAAAGCTGCAGGCTTCTGACAGAGGGTCGATGCCTTCGGCGCAACGGGACACGACATGCACGTCGCGCACAAACAGAGTACCCTTGTGCCTCGAATGTGCATGTCGAAGGAACTACTATGATCCGTGGACCCAGACTGGTCCTGGCGATCCTCGCCATCCTGTCAGCCACTGCGTGCAGCGACAACGCACGTAACCCTTCCCCACACGAGAACGAACAGGCTGACGCCGCGCATCCGGTCTCCGGCATCGACTGGCACAAGGGCGATATCGCGGCTGCCTTCGCCCAGGCGAAGAAAGAAGACAAGCCGGTATTTTTCTATTGGGGCGCCGTGTGGTGCCCGCCCTGCCAGGAGATCAAGAACACGGTGTTCAAGAGCAGCGAGTTCATCGCGCTCAGCAAGCTGTTCATTCCGGTTTATCTCGATGGCGACACGCCCCAGGCACAGGAGGCAGGCGAGCGTTTTGGCGTCCAGGGTTACCCCACCATGATCGTCTTCAACTCCGCCGGTGAAGAGATCACGCGAATTCCAGGCGGCATCGATATTTCTCGCTACAACTCCGTTCTGGAATTGTCGCTCAACAAGCTGAAACCGACGAAGGCATTGGTCCAGACCGCAATCAAGGACCCGGCATCGTTGCAACGTTCCGACTTCACGCAGCTCGCTTACTATTCATGGGAACAGGACAATGGCGCGTTGCCCGAAGACGCACCGGAGAACCTGTTCAAGGAACTCTCGATGTACGCCGAGCCTTACGATGAAGTCGCGAGCGCACGACTGTTCATGCAGTATCTCGTCGCCGCCAGCAAGCGAAATTCCGAGGAGCACCCGGTACGCATCCAGGAAGCGAACGAGCAATTGCGTATCATCCTCTCGAACGAAGAGCTCGTACTCGCGTGCTGGGACACCCTCGCCTATTGGCCGGAAATTGTCGAAATCCTCGACGTCGACGATGATCAGCGGGCATTTATCAAGAACCTTTGGCAGGACAGCGTCTTCGCGCTGCGCCACGATCCGTCGCTCTCGGTTTCCGAACAAGTCGCCGGGTGGCTCCCGAGGCTCTACTACCACTTCAAGGAGACCGACGCGCCGCTGTCGGCGGAGGACGCGGCCAGCCTCAAATCTGACCTTGCGGATGCGGACACGGCAACCGAGAACGCGTTTGCAAGACAGAGCGTCGTCAGCCAGCTGAGTTACATATACGAAAAGGCGCACATGAACGATGAGGCCAGGGCGTTGCTGATCGCGGAGCTCGATCGTTCGAAGGCGCCGTACTACTTCATGAGCAGCCTTGCGTCGCTTGCCGAAGAAGAAGGCAAGAAGGACGAGGCCATCGACTGGTATCGTCGCGCGTTCGAGGCCTCGACTGGCACCGCGACGAGGTTCCAGTGGGGCGGCAGCTATGTCCGCGCCTTGATCCGGCTCGCGCCGGACAAGGACGACTTGATCATCGACACCGCCGCGTCACTCATCAAGGCGCTCGAAGATGGCGATGAGATCTTCACCGGGCGCAATTACCGCGTGCTGAAGCGACTCAACACCAGCCTGACCGAGTGGGAAAGTGACCGGACTCGCGACGCGTTGGCAAAGCGCTTCGAGTCGCCCATCGAGTCGCTCTGCATGAAGCAGGCATCCGGCTCGATGGCTTCGGACAATTGCAAGGCACTCCTCGGCGAGAAAGCTGCCGGCTGAACTGCAATGACCGATCCCGATCCTGCAGACGTCCCGATTCGCCACGCAGCGACGGTCATGTTGGTGGATGACCGCCCGGACCTCAAGGTGTTCATGATGGAACGCAATGCCAACACGGTTTTTGCCGGCGGCATGTGGGTGTTTCCCGGTGGTTCGGTGGACGACGCCGACGATCCCGGGGCCTTTGAACACATGAGCGTGCATCGGTCCGATGAGGAAGCGAGCAGATTGCTCGGTATTCCGAGCGGTGGCCTGCGTTACTACATTGCTGCCATACGCGAAGCATTCGAAGAAGCCGGCGTCCTGCTCGCGCTGCCGAGGCAGGGCGATGACATCGTCGACCTCCAGGACCCCGAGACGGCACGACGCTTCGAGGTCCATCGCCGCGCCGTGAACGACAGCAGCCGCAGCTTCATCGACATTGCAGATGAAGAAGACCTTGTTCTCGATGCGGGCAGCATGCATTACGTTGCACGCTGGATCACGCCGGAAGGTCCGCCACGTCGCTTCGATGCCCGGTTCTTCGTGTCGCGAATGCCGGCAAGGCAAGTACCTGTTCACGACGACAGCGAACTCGTCCATTCCCGATGGATCTCGCCGCAGGACATCCTGGATGCCGTCGCCCGCGAGGAAATGGTACTCATGAGCCCCACCCTCCGAATGGTTCGTTGCCTCGCCCGGTTCTCATCCGCCGACGAGGTTATCGAGGCGGCCGCCAGTAACCAGCCCGATGAACGCGCGCGCGTTAACGCGGCCCGTGAAATCGTCCTGCCCGGAGACCCCGACTACGACACCGCCGACGAAACAATAGAGAACGGCTGGGTTCGTCTCAGGCCGCTCGAGAGGAAGACTTAAATGCCCGCTCCGGCCTGGGACACCATCGTTGTCGGAACAGGCGGTATCGGGAGCGCGGCCCTGTATCACCTCGCCGCCCGCGGCGCACGGGTACTCGGCCTCGATCAGTTCGACATCGGGCACGACAAGGGCAGCTCGCATGGCGACACGCGCGCAATCAGGCTTGTCTACTTCGAGCATCCCGACTACGTCCCACTCCTGCGGCGCGCGTTCGAACTCTGGGAGACCCTGAATGGCGAGGCGAAAACGCCTGTCTTCCAACGTACCGGGATTCTCCAGTCCGGTCCGCCCGAGGGTGAGGTATTGACCGGCCTTGTCCGCGCCGCCAGGGCACACGACCTGCCGATGGAACAGCTCAGTGCCCAGGAAGTGCGCAAGCGATTCCGCGGCTTCTCGATTCCTGACCACGAACAGGCGATCTACGACCCCGGCGGCGGTTTTCTGCGAGTCGAAGACTGCGTTCGTCTTCACTGCCGCCTGGCACGCGCCGAGGGTGCGAGCCTCCAGACCGGTGAGTGCGTGCGACACTGGTACGTGACCGGCAAGGATGTAACCGTCGAAACCGACCGCAACCGCTATGTCGCAAGACGCCTTGTGATCACACCGGGCCCGTGGGCGCCAAGGCTGCTGCCGGTTTTCGCGCCGCACCTTTCCCTGCTGCGCAAATCGCTCTTCTGGTTCGATCCGGGCGATGACTGCTATACGCTCGATGCGGGTTGCCCCGTGTTCCTGTTTGAGCGAGGTAACCGAACGTTTTACGGCTTTCCGGCCGTTGACGACAAAGGGCTCAAGGTCGCCGAACACAGCGGTGGACGTCCTGTCGCCTCGCCCGCAGAACTCGACCGCCACGTGGACACGCGCGAACTCGAGGACGCGACGCTGATGGTCCGCAGCTACCTGCCCCTCGCTGGTCACCAGCTCAGCCACCACACGACCTGCATGTACACCATGACCCCGGACGGGCACTTCATCGTGGGTCACTACCCCGAAATCCCGCAGGTGTGCGTGGTTGCCGGGCTCTCCGGCCATGGCTTCAAGGTCGCGTCGGTGCGCGGCGAGATCATGGCCGACCTGGCGCTCGAGGACGCGACCCGGCACCCCATCGGGTTCCTTTCGCCGGAGCGGTTTGCTGCACCGGCGTGACAGCACGCCGCACGGCCCGGTTATAATCGGGAGCAACCGAGCCAGAGACAACCCGAATGATTCGTCCTGACGTCACCATCCGGCCTCGTCTCAGTGTTGTATTGGCCGCGGCGATCCTGCTGGCCGGATGCGGCGCCGAAGAAGAGGTTCCCCGTCCCGCCCGAATGCCGGTGCAGGACGAAGCGCCCGACTTCACGGCATTCACCGACGTCAAGGAGAAGAAGAAAGCGTTCTTCGAATACATGTTACCGATGGTCAGGAACGCGAATGCTGAAGTCCGGTACGATCGCGAACGTTTGCTTGCGATAAGGGCGAAGATGGCAGCAGGACAGAACCTGAGTGCCGGGGAAACATCACGCCTCATGCGTCTCTCGGAGCGCTACCGGCTCGATATACAGAGCCCGCCCACCCTGACCGACGTGGATCACCTGCTGCAGCGGGTCGACGTCGTGCCGGCGTCATTGATCCTCGCGCAATCGGCGAACGAGTCCGCCTGGGGCACGTCCCGTTTTGCCCGGCGGGGCAACAACTATTTCGGCATCTGGTGCTTCGAGCCGGGGTGCGGCTTCACGCCGCGAGAACGCGGCGACGGCCTCACGCACGAGGTCGCA
>JAGRIN010000007.1 GCA_020443245.1 Pseudomonadales bacterium | reverse complement strand
AAGCAGCGCCCCTGTCTCGAGCGAGCAGGGCGAGGGCGGTTTCGCCTGCATCGCGGATCAGGTCAGTATCTCTCGCGAGGTCCGCGATCCGGTACGTGACGGAGCCTGATTGCCGGCTGCCGTAGACCTCTCCGGGTCCGCGGATCCTGAGGTCCTCCTCGGCAATCAGAAAGCCGTCGTTGGATTCGCGGATGACATTCAGTCTTGCCTTGCCGGCGGCGCCCAGTGGACCATGATAGAGCAGCACGCAATAACTCTGCCGCTCGCCGCGACCGATCCGTCCCCTCAGCTGGTGCAGTTGTGCGAGCCCGAGACGCTCCGGATTCTCGATGATCATCAGGCTCGCATTCGGCACGTCCACGCCAACTTCGATGACCGTGGTGGCCACGAGCAGGTCGACCTGGCCCTGCTTGAACCGGTTCATGATGTCGGTCTTTGCGGCAGGCGTCATTCTGCCGTGAACCAACGCGATACGGAGTCCAGGCAGTGACTCGGCCAGTTGGGCGGCAGTCGTCTCTGCGGCCTGGGATTGCATAACGTCCGACTCTTCGATCAGCGTACAAACCCAGTAGGCCTGCGCGCCGGACCCGCACGCCGCACGAACACGCTCGATGACTTGCTCGCGACGCGTATCCGCGACGACGCTGGTGATCACCGGCGATCGTCCGGGAGGAAGCTGGTCGATGATCGAGCAGTCCATGTCGGCGTAAAGGCTCATGGTCAACGTACGCGGAATCGGCGTCGCGGTCATCACAAGTTGGTGCGGGAAACGACCTGCCTGCTCTCCTTTCTCTCGAAGCGCCAGCCTCTGGTGGACCCCGAAGCGATGTTGCTCGTCGATAATGACGAGGCCGAGGGCACGAAAGTTGACGTCCTTCTGGAACAGCGCGTGTGTGCCGATGACGATTGCAGCCGTGCCTGACTCGATGAGCGCGAGTTGCTCGTTGCGCTTCTTGCCCTTGACCTTTCCCGAGAGGAAGGTGGCCGTGATGCCGAGGGGCGCCAGCCAGTTCGAGAAGTTGACGAAATGTTGCTCGGCGAGGATCTCCGTCGGCGCCATGATCGCGGCCTGCAGGCCATTCTCGACCGCCTGCAGCGCGGCGATCGCGGCGACCACCGTCTTCCCCGCACCGACGTCCCCCTGCAGGAGTCGGAGCATGGGTACGGACTGCGCCATATCGTGAGCGATCTCCTCGCTCACTTTTTGTTGTGCTTGTGTGAGTGAGAAGCCCAGGTTGCCGATGAAGTTGCCGACTATTGCGCCTGGCGGCGCCAATGGATGCGAAGAGAGCAGGCTGATTTCTTCGCGAACGAGCCTCATGCTGATCTGGTGCGCGAGCAGTTCCTCAAAGGCGAGCCGTCGCTGTGCCGGGTGCGTGCCGGTTTCCATGGCGACGATGTCGACGTCCGGTGGCGGCCGGTGCACGAGCCTGACCGCGTCGTTGATGCCCGGTTCCGGCGCGCCGGCGTCGGCAGGCAAAAGCTCGGGCAACAGCCCGCCTTTGTCCATGAGCTCGAGTACCTGGGCGACGAGCGATCTCATGCGCGCCTGCGTCAGGCCGTCGGTCGCCGGGTATATCGGCGTCAGCGCATCGTCGAGCCCGGCGCCGGCTTTCGTGTATTCAGGGTGATAGATTTCGAAACCGGTCTTGCCCGGTCGCACCTCCCCGAAACAACGAATGCGCCCTGCCTGCTGCAGGTTGCGTTGTTGTGCGGCGGAGAAGTGATAGAAGCGAAGCACCATGAGGCCGGTATCGTCGCGCAGGTGGGCAACGAGGCTGCGCCTGCCGCCGTAATCCACCCGGCAATCGATGACGTCTCCCTCGACCACGACGGATGTGCCGGGGCGCGCCCGACCGATGGGCGTCACGCGCGTGCGATCCTCGTAGCGAAGGGGCAGGTGAAAGAGGATGTCAGCGAGTGTCGTGATACCGAGGCGCTGCAGTTTCTCAGCGAGTGCGGGTCCGACGCCTTTCAGCGTCGATACCGATGCCCGGTCTAACGATGTCATTGTGGCGTCCGGAGCCGGTATCCGGTCAGAGCGCGAGGATGGCGTCGACTTCCACCAGGGCCCCCCGGGGCAGCGCGCTGACCTCGACCGCGGCGCGTGCCGGGTAAGGGGGAGTGAGCAGCGTCTCCATGATCTTGTTCACGGCACCGAAGTTGCGAAGATCGGACAAGTAAACCGTGAACTTGACCACATCGCCCAGGCCTCCACCGGCCTCGGCGCAGATGGCGGCGAGGTTGTCGAAGACCTGATTGACCTGTGAATCGATATCGCTGGAAGCGATTTCCATGGTTTGGGGGTCAAGCGGAATCTGTCCGCTGATGAACACGGGATTGCCGACCTTGACTGCCTGGGAGTAAGGGCCGATGGCGGCGGGTGCCCGGCTCGTCTCGATGATGTCCTTCGGCATGTCAGCTCCGTGTCCTGATGATCTTGTTGACGCCGCGGATTGCGCGCAGGCGGCGTATGACAGAGGCGAGGTGTACGCGATCCTTCACCGCGAGCACGATGTTGACGGTACCGAGCCTCGCGTCTTTCTCGACCATGCTGATTCGTTCGATATTCGCATCGGCGTTCGTGACCGTCGAGGCCAGCACCGCAATGATACCCTTCTCATGTTCGACCTCGACGCGCAGCTCCACCGAGAACTCCTGGTTCACGTTCGGATCCCATCGAACGGGCATCAATTCTTCCTGGTTGCCGCGGAGCTCGTGAATGTTGTTGCAGTTCTCTGTGTGAATAACGATGCCGCGCCCGGCGCTGATGTGACCGATGATCGGGTCGCCGGGGATCGGCTTGCAGCATTTTGCATAGGTGATCACGAGCCCTTCCGTGCCCATGATTGCGAGCGGCCGCGCTTTCTCGGGCGACTCGATTTCCTCGCGCGCGAGCAGCTTGCGTGCGATCACGTATGCCATCTGGTTGCCGAGCCCGATGGCTTCGAGCAGGCTGTCGAAATCATTCAGGTTACGTTCCTTGACGACGGCATCGATCCGTTCCCGCTCGATATCCTCGATATCGGCGTTCTGCGACTTGAGCGTTCGCTCGAGCAGACGTTGCCCTAGCGAGATCGATTCGCTGCGCTGCTGGTTCTTCAGGGCGTGGCGAATGCTGCTGCGGGCCTTGCCCGTGACGGTGAAACTGAGCCAGGAGGGGTTCGGCTGGGCGCCCGGCGCAGTGATGATTTCGACCGTCTGCCCGCTTTCCAGGCTGGCGGACAAGGGTGCGAGCCGCCGGTCGATGCGGCACGCAACGCAAGTATTGCCGATGTCGGTATGGACCGCATAGGCAAAGTCGACCGACGTCGCCCCCTGGGGCAAATCGTAAATGTCGCCCCTCGGCGAGAACACGTAGACCTCGTCCGGAAACAGGTCGATCTTGACGTTCTCGATGAACTCGAGCGAATTGCCCGCGCTCTGCTGGATCTCAAGTAATCCCTTCATCCATTCGCGGGCACGCTTGTGACTACCAGAGGCCGTGTCGTCGCTGGTCTTGTAAAGCCAGTGACCGGCAATACCGTTGTTTGCGACCATCTCCATGGCGCCCGTACGAATCTGGATTTCGATCGGGATCCCATGCATGCCGAACAGCGTCGTGTGCAGGGATTGGTAGCCGTTCGCCTTGGGGATCGCGATGTAGTCCTTGAAACGACCCGCTACCGGCTTGTAGAGGTTGTGCATCACGCCGAGAACGCGATAACACGCGTCTACCGAATCGACGATGATGCGGAAGCCGTACACATCCATGATCTCGTGGAACGACTTGTGGCGAGTCCGCATCTTGTCGTAGATGCTGTAGAGATGCTTCTCGCGCCCGAAGACTTCCGCTTCGATGTGCTCGCGCTCGAGCCTCGAGCGGATCGAGTCGAGGATTTTCGCGACGACTTCTTTGCGGTTTCCGCGCGCCTTGCGCACGGCCTTTTCGATCATGGACGAACGCAGGGGATGAAGCGCCTTGAACCCGAGGTCTTCGAACTCGACGCGAAAGTTGTTCATGCCGAGCCGGTTGGCAATGGGCGCGTAAATCTCGAGTGTTTCGCGCGCAATACGCTTCTTGCGCTCGGCGTCGAGGTGTTCGAGGGTTCGCATGTTGTGGAGCCGGTCTGCGAGTTTCACCAGGATGACCCGGATGTCCTTGGACATCGCGAGCGTCATTTTCTGGAAGTTCTCCGCCTGGGCTTCCGCACGTGACTGGAAAATAACCTTGAGCTTGCTGACCCCGTCGACGAGTTCCGCGACGTCGTTGTCGAACTCCTTCGACAGGACATGCTTGGGCACACCGGTGTCTTCGATAACATCATGGAGCAGTGCCGCCATCAGGCACTGGTGATCCATGTGCATATCGGCAAGGATGCCGGCGACTGCCAGTGGGTGGCTGATGTATGCCTCGCCGGACTTGCGGTGCTGGCCCTGGTGGGCCGATTCCGCAAACTCGTACGCATCACGGACCTGCTGGATCTGGCCCGGATCCAGGTATTCGGAAAGTCGAGTGGCGAGCGAGTCGATGGTGTTCAACAAAGGCCTCCGATGGCCCACTCACCCTCTTTGCTCGCTTTCGCCTCGTCGGGATGGGTGGTGGCTTTAAAATTCCGGGTCCGGCAATCCATCGTGAAGCGATGGGGCGGTGATGAAGTTACTTTCGGCTTCTTCCTTGCGGTCCGGTTCATTCAGGATGTCAGGGGTAATGAGGCCCTCGGCGATCTCTCGAAGGGCGAGAACGGTCGGCTTGTCGTTTTCGATCGGGACCAGGGGGTCCTTGCCACCGGTTGCTATCTGGCGGGCGCGCTTGCTGGAAACCATGACCAGCTCGAAACGGTTAGCAACGTTTTCGAGACAATCTTCGACGGTGACTCGTGCCATGTGGGCGATACTCCAAAGCTGTGAAGCTGCATTACAGAACCGTGCAGTGTACCAGCCCGCGGTGATCCTGCCAATATTGTGGCACGTTCTATGGCAATAGGTCCCTGATGAGCGGCGCCAGGCGCTCGCTTTGGGCTTCGCGCCGCAGTGCCTCGCCGCGTCCCTCGACAATCCGGACCATATCTTCCAGTGCGTCCTCGAAACGGTCGTTGACCACAATGTAGTCGAATTCCGCGTAGTGGGACATCTCGCTGATCGCTTCGCCCATCCGGCGATCGATAATGTCGGCGGTGTCTTCCGCCCGCGTGGTGAGGCGGGTACGGAGCGTCTCGGTCGATGGCGGGAGGATGAAAATCGAGCGTGCGCCGACGATCGTGTTACGCACCTGTCGGGCGCCCTGCCAGTCGATTTCGAGTATCACGTGCCGGCCGGACGCGTTGATCCGGTCCACCTCGGCGCGGCTCGTTCCATAGAGATTGCCGAATACCCGCGCGTGCTCGAGAAACTCGCCGGCCGCGATCATGCGTTCGAACTCTTCTTCGGTGACGAAATGGTAGTTCACGCCGTCGATTTCATGGGGGCGACGCGGGCGGGTCGTATGCGAGACGGACACGGCGACACTGTCGGTGCGCTCGACCAGTGCCTTGACGAGACTCGTCTTGCCGGCGCCCGACGGGGCCGCCACAACGAACAGCGTGCCTTGTGGTTGGCCGGACACGGTCTACTCGATGTTCTGTATCTGTTCGCGCATCTGCTCGATCGTGACCTTGAGTTCGACAGCCTGGATCGATGTATCCGCTGTGGACGACTTGGAGGAAAGCGTGTTGGCCTCGCGGTTCAGCTCCTGCATCAAAAAATCCAGGCGCCGCCCGACCGGCCCGTCGCTCGCCAGCGTGTTGCGAACCTCCTCGATATGCGTTTCGAGGCGATCGAGCTCTTCCTGGACATCCGCGCGCTGGGCCATATAGACCAGCTCCTGCTCGAGCCGGCCGGCATCGGTATCGACGCCGAGATCTGCAATCTTTTCCCTGAGGCGCGTCGCGAGCCGGTCCGCAATGACGGGCGCCTGCTCGCGTATGGTGCCAACCAGCGAGGAGAGCGCTTGCAGTCGATCGACCAGGACCTTCTCGAGTTCCCGCCCCTCGCGCTCACGCATGTCGACAAGCGCGTCCAGCGCCTTCGCGAACAGCTTCTTGACGCGCGACGCCATCACGTCGAACTCCTCGGCCTCTTCCTTCATCACGCCCGGCCACTTGAGCATTTCCAGCGGATTGACGGGCGCGATGTTTTGCTGCGCGGCGCTGATGTGATCGACCAGTCGACCGAGCCGCGACAGTGCGTCAAAGTCGATTGCGTCGCCGTCGATCCCGGCGGGTGAGGAATCGAAGCGCAGGGAACACTCGACCTTGCCGCGATGAAGTTTGCCCCGCAGGAGGTTCCTGAGCTCGGGTTCGACGATCCGCAGGTTTTCCGGCAAACGGAACGTGGTATCGAGATAGCGCTGGTTGACACTGCGAATTTCCCAGGCGATGTGTTCGCCTTCGATTCTTGCGAATGCCGTCATGCTTCTCGTCATGCGTGCCCAACCTTGTCGATTGTCTGTGAGAGTCTCGCCCGCGGGGTGCCGCGAGGCGTGCAGACGTAAGTATAATGGAGTTTGTGAACTCGGATGAGATTGAATGAATAATCAGGCAAACCACGCACGCACCGATCGTGCGCCGGACCAGCTCCGCAAAGTCAGCATCGAACGCGGTTTCTCGAAGTATGCAGAAGGGTCGGTGCTGATCGCCTTCGGCGATACCAGGGTCATCTGCACGGCGAGTGTCGAGGACGGCGTCCCGGGCTTCTTGCGAGGCAGCGGCAAGGGCTGGATCACCTCGGAATACGGCATGTTGCCCCGCTCGACCCATGACCGGATGGATCGTGAGGCCGCCCGCGGCAAACAGGGCGGGCGCACGGTAGAGATCCAGCGTCTCATCGGCCGCTCCCTGCGTGCCTGCGTCGATCTTTCCGGCCTTGGCGAGAGAACGATTCGCCTCGACTGTGATGTGATCCAGGCTGACGGTGGAACCCGGACGGCCTCGATCACTGGCGCGTGTGTCGCGCTCTATGACGCCATCGCATCCGTAGGCAAGAGCGAGCAGGCCTTCCGCCAGTTTGTGGGCGCCATTTCTGTCGGGGTTGTCGCGGATGTCGCAGTACTGGATTTGGAGTACAGTGAAGACTCCCGTGCCGAAACCGACATGAATGTTGTGATGTCTGAGGACGGGAACTTCATCGAAATCCAGGGCACGGCAGAAGGCACGCCCTTCTCTCGCGGTGACCTGGAATCGATGCTCGGCCTGGCCGAGAAGGGAATACGCGAGTTGATCATGGCGCAGCGTCGTGCCGTCGGACTCGACAACTGAAACTGCCCTGAGGCTTCAATGCTGGCCGATTACCAAACGCGGTTCATCGAATTTGCCATAGAGAACGAGGTTCTCCAGTTCGGCGAGTTTCGCCTGAAGTCGGGGCGTGTGAGTCCCTACTTCTTCAATGCCGGACGATTCAACAGTGGCGCGGTGCTGCACGAACTGGGTCGATACTACGCAGAGGCGGTTCTCGCATCCGGCCTGGAGTTCGACCTGCTCTTCGGACCCGCCTACAAGGGCATACCGCTCGTCACCGCGACGGTCATGGCGCTCGCGGAACATCACGGAATGGATGTACCGTATGCATTCAATCGCAAGGAAGTGAAGGACCACGGCGAGGGCGGCAATCTTGTCGGTGCGCCCTTGGCGGGTCGTGTCGTGATCGTCGATGATGTGATCACGGCGGGTACCGCGGTCAGGGAAATTCTCGGTATCCTGTCGGCACACGACTGTACGGCGACCGGCGTACTGGTCGCGATCGACAGGCAGGAAAGAGGCACCGGAGAACTCTCGGCGATTGGGGAGATCGAAAAGGAATATAGTCTTGCGGTAGCCAGCGTCGTAAAGTTGGATGATATCGTTTTGTATATTGAGAACCATCCTGGCTACGAGGAGCAATTGGAGAGGATCAAGCGCTATCGCGATGAGTTCGGGGTAGCAGATCAAAAAAGATACAAAGGATGATTTCGATCCGCACAATCAAGGGCAGTTTGAGCATCGCCGTGTTCGCATTGGGCGGACTTTCCATTTCAGCAAGCGCCGCGGCGGAGCTCTACAAGTATGTGAACGAGGATGGCGTAACCGTTCTCGACTCGCATGTTCCCGCTCGCTATGTGAAGAACGGTTATACCATTCTCAGCCTCGATGGCCGGGTGCTGGAAGTCGTACCGCGTGCACTGACTGAAAAGGAAATCAGGGAACGGGACCAGGAACTCGCGGCGCAACGCGAACAGGAGAAGGCAGAGCGCGAGCGAGAACTCGCGGACCAGGCCTTGCTTCGACTCTATGGCGGCCCGGAAGACGTCATACGCGCCAGGGATACCAAACTTGCCAGCATCCGTGGGTTCATCGAAACCAGTCGATCAAACATCGAGCGGCTTGAGGAGCAGAAGCGGGCGATCGAATCGGCGCTCGCCGACGTCGAGCGAGCAGGCGGCACCATCGACAAGAGCAGCCTTGAACGTATCGATGTCATCGAGAATCGCATCAAGCAGATCGAAGCCGAAATCAAAGACAAGGAGGCAGAGATGGATGATTTGAAGTCGTCTTACGCTGCCGACCTGAAGCGCGTGAAGGAACTCTACGGCACCTCGTCGACTGACGGGTGAAGCGCGTGCCGGGCGCCCGACTCGCCGAATATGGCGCGGCAGAGGGTGTCCCACTGTACGTCCCAGTCCCGGGTCGGCGGACGGGTGAAATCGCTCCTGACAAATTGGCTGATGCGGCCCTCGGCGGCGCTGAGCATCAGGTTCGCGGCCGCGCCCACTTCAACTGCCGGCGCTGTCCCCTCCCTGAGTTCCGCCTCTCTCAGCATCTGCCGCAGTTGCGTTTCCAGACGCTCGAAGAACTGGGCGACACGTCCCCGGAGGCGCTCGGTCTCTCCGGCAAGGGGGTCGCCCGTCAGTATGCGCGTGATACCCGGGTTTATCTCTGCAAACGTGAGCAGTAGACTGATCGTTTGCCCGCAGCGTTCGCGGGCAGTGCCCTGCTCAGCCATGATCAGGTGAATGCGGGAAAAAACCGTTTCCTCGATGAACTCGATGAGGCCGTCGAACATCTTCGCCTTGCTGGGGAAGTGGCGATAGAGCGCCGCCTCGGATACACCCACCTGCTTCGCCAGTCCCGAGGTCGTGATTCGGCTGCCCGGCGATTGCTCCAGCATCGTGGCCAGCGCCTGGAGAATTTGCTGCTTTCTTGATGGTCGATCCGACATGCGCTATTCGCCCGAGATCATGGTACCGACACCCTCATCGGTCAAAACTTCGAGCAACACGGCATGATCGACCCGACCGTCCACGATGACAGCGGTGCGAGCCCCGCCACGGACTGCCGAGAGCGCGCACTCGACTTTTGGCAACATGCCGCCGCTGATGGTCCCGTCGTCGATCATCGCCTGGACCTCCGATGCGGTGACAGAAGAGAGGACCTTGCCGGACTTGTCCTGGATGCCGGCCACGTTGGTGAGGAGTATGAACTTCTCCGCTTTAAGGACTTCAGCGAGTTTGCCAGCGACCAGGTCTGCGTTGATGTTGTAGGACTCGTTGTCCTCGCCCACGCCGATCGGTGCGACAACGGGAATGATGTCGCTGTGGACCAGCATGTCGATAACGCTCCGGTCGATGGATGCGACTTCACCGACGTGACCGATGTCGACGATTTCCGAAGTCGTAAGGTCGGGCGACGGCTTCTTGATGACCATTTTCGTTGCACGAATGAGACTTGCATCCTTGCCCGTGAGGCCCATCGCTTTGCCGCCGGACTGGTTGATCATGCCGACAATATCCTTGTTGACGAGACCGCCGAGCACCATCTGCACAACGTCCATCGTCTTGCTGTCCGTTACGCGCATGCCATCGACGAATCGTGATTCGATGCCGAGCTCTTTGAGGAGCTGGCCGATTTGCGGTCCACCGCCGTGCACCACGACCGGGTTCATTCCGACCTGCTTCATCAGCGCGATATCGCGAGCGAAGCCGCGCTGCAGCGACTCGTCTTCCATCGCATTGCCGCCGTACTTCACGACAATTGTCTTGTTGGTGAAGCGCTGGATGTAGGGGAGCGCTTCTGTCAGTACCTGCGCAACGTTGAGCGCAGAGTCACGACTCAAGGCCATGTAGCCATCCCTCAGAAGTCAATTGAGCTATCGATTGATTGTAGTTTTTCACGGAAAAGATGCTGGATGTTCGCAAGCGTTTCCTCGGAGTCCGCTTCGAATCGCAGCGTCAGTGCAGGACTGGTGTTGGATGCCCTGACGAGTCCCCATCCGTCCGAGTAGTCGATACGCAGACCGTCGATCGTTGTTACCGCGCCTTCGGCGAAGTCCGGGTCAGCAGTCAGTTCCTCAATAATTCGGAATTTGTCCTTCTCGGAGACCGGAACGATGATCTCCGGTGTCGTGATCGATTCGGGGAACTCCGAAAGCAGTTCAGCCAGGCCCTCGGTCTGGCTGCCAACGATCTCGATGAGCCGCGCACCTGCATAAAGCCCGTCATCGAAGCCGAACCATCTTTCGTTGAAACAGATATGCCCGGACATCTCGCCCCCGAGTACGGCGTCGGTCTCCTTCATCTTCTCTTTGAGGTAGGAGTGACCGCTGCGGCACATGATCGGCCTGCCGCCAAGGCTGCTGATCACGCTGTTCAGGTGCCGGGTACACTTGACGTCGTAGACAACGTCGGAACCGGGATTGCGCGACACGACGTCCTTGGCGAAGAGCATAAGGAGCCGGTCGGGCCAGACAACGTCGCCGGATGAAGTCACCGCCACCATGCGGTCACCATCGCCGTCGAGCGCGAGGCCCATGTCGGCGCCCTCTGACTTCACAAGCGCAATGAGATCGTCGAGGTTGCCAGGGACCAGCGGGTCCGGCAGATGATTCGGGAAGTTGCCGTCTACCTCGCAGTACAGTGGGACGACATCGCAGCCGAGATTGGAGAAGACCTCCTGCGCGATGAGACCGGCCACACCATTGCCGCAGTCGACAACGATTTTGGGTGGCTGCGCCACGACGACGTCGTCCGCGATCGCATCCACGTAGTCGCTCAGGATGTCGAACTCCCGCAGTCGCCCTTCGCCACTGTGAAAGCGTTCGTCGGCGATGCGCTGGTACAGTCCCTGGATGTCCTCTTCAACGAGTGTCCGGCCGTCGATAACGATCTTGAAGCCGTTGTATTCCGGCGGGTTGTGGCTGGCAGTGACCATCACGCCGCTGCGGGTCTCCGAGTTTTGGGTCGCGAAATACAGTACCGGCGTCGGCACCATGCCAAGGTCGATAACATCGCAGCCGGAGCCAGTGATGCCCCGCACCAGCGCGAGACAGAGTTCCTTGCTGGAAAGTCGCCCGTCTGCGCCGACGATAACCGTGTGTTCTCCCTGGTCCTGCGCCTCTGAGCCGATCGCGAGACCGATCTTCTCGGCGAGTGCCGGCGTGAGCAATTCACCGACAACGCCGCGTATGTCGTAGGCGCGGAAGATCTCGCGTGCTGCCTCCAGGTCGTCGGTTTCGGGCTCGGGCTCAGGCACGGGGGCATGCTTGCCGGACATCTCGCGCTCGTACTCTTCCTCGTCGATCATCTCGATGTCGACCATGTCCTCGGAAGTCGGCGCTTTCGGTTTCAGCGTCACGTTCAGTTTCTCGACTTCCGGCTTCTCGTCCGAGCGTTTGCCCAGTCGCGCCAGATTGGCGTCGATATCGACGAACTGGCGGATCTCGTAGTTCGTGGAGGGCGTGAACTTGCCGGCGATCACGTCCGCCATCTGGTTCGCAAGATGCGCTGCATCCTTCTTGACGCGCCCGGCGATGCCGGAGATACCGTAGGCGACGCCGCCGACGGCGATTACAAGGAAAACCAGCAGCGGCAGGATGTACTCGAAGACATTGCCGATGGGCGCGGAGGCGATCGAGGCGTCGGGCGTGAACTCGATCTTCCAGTTGGGATTGTCCAGGCTACGCGTGACGGTCTTGCCTGCCCCGTTTGCCCCCAGCTTCAGGATATCGTTGGGTTGCAGGTTGGTGAACGTCTGCACGAGGTTCACTTCCCCCGGCAGGTTCTTGTCGAGTCCACTCGACAGCGCGGCCATGTCGAGATAAACGAACAGCGTGCCGCGTACGGTCGCGTCCGATGGTGCGCGAACCGGCGCGGCGAGACTCAGTACCCAACTGCCATTTGCATTGATAGCCTCGGTGTGGACACGCCTGCCTGTCTCGACCTTGTTCACCATGTCGAGTGACGTGAATGAAAAAGGTGGATTCGACGTGCGATCGACACTTGCGCTGCCGATCGGGAAGAGGCGCACACGGATCGCGTTGGGAATCAGTTCGCGCAGCCTTGCTTCTTCCAGCGACCGGGCCGTCTCGTTGTCCGAAGTAACGAGTTGGGTGAGCTGGATACTGGTTGCTGCTGTTTGCGCCTGCCGGAGAAGCTGCGCCTCGCGCTGGTTCATCTGGAACTGCATGGCGTCGGCCGCGCGGTCGGCGAGCGCCCTGCGATGGACGCTTGTGACGCTCGCGTCGACGTAGAAGATCGAAACGAGGCAGGCTATGACAAACGCGATGCCGATGCTCGCGAGGGGAACGAGGCCCAACGTGAGAAGCTGATTCTTGTTTTTGCCCTGCAAAAGCGTTCCCTAGTGCTTGCCCGAAGAGCCGAAACCGCCGGCGCCTCGCTCTGTATCGACAAAATCCCGCACGATCTCCAGCGACGCCTGTAGTACCGGCACGATGACGAGTTGCGCGATGCGATCACCGGGTTCAATGGTAAATTCCGATGTGCCCCGGTTCCAGCACGAAATCATGAGTTCGCCCTGATAATCCGAATCGATAAGGCCAACGAGGTTGCCCAATACGATACCGTGTTTGTGGCCGAGGCCCGAGCGCGGCAGGATGACAGCGGCCAGGTTCGGGTCCCCGATATGTATCGCGAGTCCGGTGGGGATGAGCGCGGTCTCACCGCCCGACAGTGTCAGCGGCGCGTCGAGACACGCGCGCAGGTCCATGCCGGCTGAGCCATCGGTCGAATAGGACGGCAAGTCGATCGTATCGCCGACCCTGGGATCGAGTACCTTGACCTTGAGCGTTGTCACGAGCGTCCCGCTTCTCTCAGTCCCTGGGCGATGAGTTCGATGATGCGCGTCGCAACGTTGCGTTTTGACAGCTTGGGCAGCTCTACCTCGCGGTCGGCCCAGAGGACGGTGATCCTGTTGTCGTCGCTGTTGAATCCGATGCTTGTGTCGGACACGTCGTTTGCCACCACCATATCGAGATTCTTCTTCGTGAGCTTTTTGCGTGCGTACTCGACCACGTTCTGGGTCTCTGCAGCAAAGCCTACCGTGTAGGGGCGCCCTGCAAGATGGCCGACACCGGAGATGATATCCGGATTTTCGATCAGGTCGATCCGCAATACCTGGTTCGACGGTGCATCGCCCTTTTTGATTTTCTGTTCCTCGCGGTGGACAGGCTTGTAGTCCGCAACTGCCGCGACACCGATGAAGATATCTGCATCACCCACTTCCTTCATCACTGCATCGAACATCTCATCGGCACTGACGACGTCCACGCGCCGGCTGCGGTCCGGTGCGGGCAAACCTGTCGGTCCGGAGATGAGGACAACCTGTGCACCGGCTTCGATGGCCGCCTCTGCCAGCGCGTACCCTTGCTTGCCGCTCGAGTTGTTGCTGATGTATCGCACGGGATCGATGGCTTCCCGGGTCGGGCCGGCGGTGATGACGACCTTTTTGCCATCCAGCAAGTGCGAGGGAAACACTTTTTCTGTCAGCAGGACGATGCCGTCCACGTCCAGCAGGCGTCCCGCACCGACCTCGCCGCAGGCCTGCAGGCCTTCATCCGGACCGAAGATGCGGACATGCTTGCTCGCAAGTGCGGCGACGTTCTCCTGCGTCGCCTCGTTGGCCCACATGGCCTGGTTCATTGCCGGCGCGACCGCGATGGGGCTCTCGGAAGCGAGACACAGCGTGGTCAGCAAGTCGTCGCCATGTCCCTGCGCAAGCCTTGCGATGAAATTGGCGCTGGCGGGCGCGATAAGGATCAGGTCAGCCCAGCGCGCCAGCTCGATATGACCCATGACCGACTCGGTTTCTGCATTCAGCAGGTCCTGGTGTACGGGGTGGCCAGACAGTGCCTGGAGCGTCAGCGGCGTAATGAACTCGGTGGCGGCGCGGGTCATGACAACGCGTACATCCGCACCCCGGTCCTGAAGTCGGCGAATGAGCTCGGCACTCTTGTATGCGGCGATACCGCCGGTCACCCCGAGCAGGATACGTTTGTTGGTCAGGCTGGACATGGACGTCTTACAAAAACTATGGCTCGGGTCCCACATGCGGCGCCCGAAACCTGGTTAACAATGCGAGTTTCCGATGAAGTGCGTTGGTTATTGTAAGTGATTGTTCACTCAAGTTGCCCATTTTACGACGAGGAGGGTGCGCGTTGTCGATGTCGAACTGGCCCGCGGAAGAGAGACCGCGGGAAAAGTTGATTGCCCGGGGAGCCGGCGCGCTCTCCGATGCCGAGCTTGTCGCGATTTTCATCGGCACCGGATGCCGTGGCAGGTCGGCGCTGGACGTCGCGCGAGAACTGCTCGCAACGTTCGGCGGGCTGCGCGGAATGCTCGATGCCGAGCCCGGCGCCTTGACGGCAGCGCCGGGCGTCGGCGCCGCGCGCTATGCGATATTGAAGGCCGCGCTGGAACTGTCGGGTCGTTATCTCGAGTGCGGGTTCACTCGCGGAGACTTCATCTCCGACCCCGGGGTGACCCGGCAGTACCTGAAGGGCAAGCTCCGTGGATACGGCCAGGAGGTGTTTGCGTGCATGTACCTCGACAACCAGCATCGCCTGATCCGTTACGAAGAGTTGTTCTTCGGTACCATCGACGGTGCGAGCGTTCATCCGAGAGAAGTCGTCAAGCGCGTCTTGCAGTACAACGCGGCGGCCGTGATTTTCGCGCACAACCACCCGTCCGGCCTGGCCGAGCCCAGCCAGGCAGACCGGCGGATCACCGACCGGCTCAAATCGGCCCTGCTGCTCGTGGATGTCAGGGTGCTGGACCACATGATCGTCGGGGACGAAGAGGTGCTGTCCTTCGCCGAGCGGGGCTTGCTCTGATGCCGCCCGGCGACAAAGAATTTGAAGTCCGTCAGGCCTTCTGGTATAAAGCACCGCTCTTTTGAACCCCTTCGGGGCAGGATTTCAGGAAGTTTCGACATGTCAAAGGTATGTCAGGTAACGGGCAAGGGGCCGATGTCAGGCAACAACGTCTCCCACGCCCATAACAAGACCCGTCGGCGTTTCTTGCCGAATGTGCACGATCACAGGTTCTGGCTCGAGAGCGAGCGTCGCTTCGTCAAGTTGCGCGTGTCCTCCCGGGGCATGCGGATTATCGACAAGCGCGGTATCGAACAGGTCGTTTCCGACCTGCGTGCGCGTGGCGTCAAGGTCTAGGACAGGCAGGCGAGGTAAAGGCGATGAGAGAGAAGATCAAACTGGTGTCCTCGGCGAATACCGGCCACTACTACACCACGACCAAGAACAAGCGGACCATGCCCGACAAGATGGAAGTCAAGAAATACGACCCCGTCGTTCGCAAGCATGTGATCTACAAGGAAGGCAAGATCAAGTAACCGCTTCCCGGGTGAGGACCAGGTTCCCCACCCGGTCCACCGTCAGTTCCCATCCCGGTTTTACGAGTGTTGTCGCGTGATCCTCGATCACGAGGCACGGCCCCTGTGTGTGATATCCCTTTCCCGCGCGTGAGCGCGAGATGACGGGCACCGCATCCCCGATACCCGCTATTCTCGTTGTCCCGGTCTGTGGGTCGGTGCCCGGCAATGCATCCGGTAATGCCGGTACCGCAAGGTCACCCTCCAGGTGAACGCGGGCATTGATCAATTCGACCGGCGCGGGCAGCGCATAGCCGTACCGCGACTCATGCGCTGCATGAAACCGTGAAGCGATTGTCTCGCCGGGCTCGGCTGGCAGGTTGATCGTAAATGTCTGCCCGGCGTATCGCACGTCAACGCTCCGCGTCGAGCGGGTTCGGGACGCGCCCTGTGCCGCAAGTTCGGCGTTTCCCGTGTCCTCCAGTTCCTGGAACAACGATTCGAGTGGTGGCGCCTCATCGCCATCGAGGATGGTCCGATGCGTTCGAACCAGTTCGCGACCGGGCGGCGTCACGATCATTCCCAGTGCGGAGAAGACCCCGCCATGCACCGGGACCACGGCCCGGTGCATCGAAAGCGCCTCGGCCAGATCGCAGAAGTGCAGCCCGCCGGCGCCACCAAAGCAAGTGAGCGCAAACTCACGCGGATCGTGCCCTCGTTGTACCGAGATGACCCGGAGCGCCTGGGTCATGTGTTCATTGGCCACTCGCACAATGCCCAGGGCCACTTCCTCGATTGACAGCCCGAGCCGGTCGGCGAGCGGACGGATTGCCTCCATGGCGGCGGATTGATCGAGCGGCATTCTTCCGCCCAGGAATGCATCAGGCAGGAGCCGTCCCAGTACGAGGTTTGCGTCGGTCACCGTCGGCTCCGCGCCGCCCTTGCCGTAGCAGGCGGGACCAGGGTCCGCGCCGGCGCTGGCTGGGCCGACCTGCAGGAGCCCGCCCTCGTCGACATAGGCGATCGATCCGCCGCCTGCGCCAATTGTGTGGATGTCGGCCATCGGAACGCCGATGGGAAAGCCCGCCACCCTGCCCTGGTTGGTGAGTTTGATCGCACCGTCCAGCAGGGCGACGTCGGTAGAGGTACCGCCCATGTCGAATGTCATGAGGCGATCGCCGGGTGCCAGGTGGCGGGTCGCGGACAGACCGCCGGCGGGCCCGGAGAGCAGCAGGTTGACCGCGCGCTCGGCGGCCCCGTCGGCGCCGATGGTCAGGCCGGATGATTGCATGACGGCGAGGCGCGAGGGTGCGAGCGATCCGGCGAGGGCGGTCAGGTAACGATGGATAATCGGCCCGAGCCAGGCGTTGACCCAGGTCGTGACACCTCGTTCATACTCCCGGTATTCGGGAAGTATGCTGGATGAGATGCAGACGAAGTATTCACCGGAAAGCCTTTGCGCGATGCGCGCTTCATCCTCGCCGGACACGAATGAAAACAGCAGGTTGACTGCAACGGATGCGGGTCCTGCTCGCTCGATTTCCCGCGCGAGCCTTTCGAGATCTTCCTCGGTGAGAGCGGCAAGTCTCTCGCCATCCGGCGTGATGCGGCAATTCACCTCGAACATGAGATCGCGGTCGAACGCTGTCGGCACTTCGGGCGGCGTCAGGTCGTAGAGCCTGGGTCGAACCTGTCGACCGATGAGGAGCACGTCCTTCAGGCCGGCGTTCGTGACGTAAGCCGTCCTGACGCCCTTGCCTTCCAGCGCCGCGTTGGTCGCGACCGTGGTGCCGTGAACGATGAGCAGGTCCCCGCTGCGAACCCGCTCGACGAGGCCCATCTCCAGAATGCCCTGCATGATGGCATCCTGGGGGGCCGCAGGGTTTGACGGCACCTTGTACACCCGAAAGACGTCATCCGCGAGGAAAACGAAATCGGTGAAGGTTCCGCCGGTATCGATGCCGAGAACTGCGCCAGCCATGAAAACCGCCTCAAGAAAACGCCAAGTTAGCAATAATCGATGGGCGATTCAGCCCCGGGCCGGTTGCGCGGACCCACTCGTTTCGGGCGTAATGCCGGCATTGGGAGACGTGTCACATGCCAGAACTGCCGGAAGTCGAGACCACGCGGAGGGGAATTGCACCGCACCTGACTGGCCGTACGATTCGGCAGGTCCTGGTGCGTGAGCCGCGGCTCCGCTGGCCCGTTTCGCCTTTGCTCGGACAAGCCGTCACCGGGCGCGCGGTTCGTGGCGTGGCGCGGCGCGCCAAGTACCTCATGATCGGGTTCGATAACGGCATGGTGATGATCCACCTTGGCATGTCCGGCAGCTTGCGCGTCTTGCCCGGCGATACCGAACCCGGCAAACACGACCATCTCGATTTTCACCTGGATAGCGGGCGACTCCTGCGCTATCGGGATCCCAGGCGCTTCGGGTCCGTATTCTGGGTGCCCGAAGGGGACGCACACCCGCTGCTCCAGTCGCTGGGCCCGGAACCGCTGTCGCCCGACTTCGATGGCGACTACCTCTTTGCGCAGTCTCGCGGAAAGAAGGCACCGGTGAAGTCGTTCATCATGGACAGCCATCTTGTGGTCGGTGTGGGCAATATCTACGCTAACGAAGCGCTGTTTGCTGCCGGCATCCGGCCGACTCGCCTTGCCGGAACCATTTCACGCGCGCGTTACGAGCGGCTCGCCGGTGCGATCAAGACGGTGCTGTCCAGGGCAATCGAGGCCGGCGGTACCACGTTGCGGGATTTTGTCCGCGAAGACGGCTCACCGGGCTACTTTCGGATGGACCTCAAGGCATACGGGCGTGGCGGCGAGCCTTGTATCGAGTGCGGACGCCGTCTTGCGGAAATTCGTCTCGGACAACGGACGACCGTGTTCTGTACGCGCTGCCAAGATTGACCGGGCGTCCTCCCGTCCAGAAAAGGTTTGTATTCCGCTCGATTTGAGCTTAACCTTGCCTTGCTACTATCAGCTTAATTATTAGTGACTTAGAGCCGAGACTTACTACTAATTCTACTTGATGAAGGTCTCTTCATCACGGATGGGACTATGAGCACACGACGACATCTACAGACAGCCCTGTTCTCCCTTTGCCTGGTTCTGGCACCGCTGCCGCTTTATGCGGCCAAGGTCGATGAGAAGCCGACTGCCGGTGAGATGGCGCAGGACCTCCTGATTGCGCGGCCTGTCGGTATTGTGGTGCTGGCGCTCGGCTCGGTCGCGTTCGTTGCGACGCTGCCCTTCTCCCTCGCCGGCGGCAACATGAAAGAGGCTGGCGATACGCTGGTCGTGCAACCTGCGAAGGAAGCGTTTGTGCGCTGCCTGGGGTGCACGACCTCCGGCTACAAGGAAAGCGTCAAGTAATACGCCCTGCCTGTCAGGAGATCTCGCCGTTCGATAGCGCCTTGGCGACCGCCGGGTGCACAAACTTGCTGATGTCTCCGCCGTAGGAGGCGATCTGTCGCACCAGCGTTGACGAGATGTAGGAGAATTCCTCGGAAGGTGCGAGGAACACGGTCTCGAGGCCTGGCGACAGTGCCCGGTTCATGCTGAGCATCTGGAATTCGTACTCGAAGTCCGTGACAGTGCGAATGCCCTTCAGGATCACTTCCGCTCCGACGTCGCGTGCAAAGTCGACAGTCAACGTGTTGAAGCCGATCACCTTGACGTTCGATACGTGGGAAAGTGCCTCTTCGGCGAGTTTCACGCGAAGCTCGAGGACGCTCGGGCTTTTGTGCGGGCTCGTCGCAATCCCGACAATCACGTTGTCGAAAATATCCGCGGCGCGTTCAACGAGGTCGGCATGGCCGTTATGGATCGGGTTGAATGTCCCGGGATAAAGAACCGTGGTCATAGGTTGTCATTACGTCTCCGTCGGAGGCGCCATAATACACAAGGCAGATTCAGGTGTCGCGGCGAAGGAGGCAGTAGTGCACCTGCCCTGCCCGCCCGCTGCGATGTACATGGAAGCGGGGAGGTGCGGCGAGCGCCATCGGCGATTCGACGTAAATCATGGCGTCGTCCGCGAGCCAATCCCTGTCGCCCAGTTGCGCGAGAAGCGGCTCGACATGATGGTCGCTGAAGGGCGGGTCGATGAAGACGATATCGAACGGACCAGGCGACCTTCGTGCCATAAAGGTTTCGACGACGGCGTTTTCGACATCGAAGCGCTCGGCCGGGACGCCGAGTCGCTCGAGGTTCCCTAGCAAGGACTCGCAGGTTTTCGTATCCTTCTCGATCAGGGTGACGTGCCTTGCACCGCGTGAGAGAGCCTCCATGCTGAGAATGCCGCTTCCTGCGTACAACTCGAGGCACCTCGCACCTGGCAGGACCGGGGCGAGCCAGTTGAACAGTGTTTCGCGAACACGATCCGGCGTCGGGCGGATGCCCGGATGTGTGCCGAACGTCACCTGGCGGCGACGGAGTTCGCCACCGATTATCCTGAGAGTTCGCTCTTTTTTCGTCATGCGCCTCGCGCCATAATCAAGTCGTTGGTCAACATGAGTGACAGTAGTTCAAACGAAGACGGTGCCAAGCCCGGCTTCTTCGGCCGAATCAAATCGGGACTGAGCAAGACCCGGTCACGGTTCACCGCCAGTCTCGGCAACGTCTTCCTGGGAAAGAAGGCGATCGACGCCGAGTTGCTGGAGGACATCGAGACGATCCTCCTCACCTCGGACGTCGGCGTCGCCGCGACCGAGGACATTATCGAACGCCTCACAGCGAAAGTCGCGCGCAAGGAACTCGCTGACGCAGAGGCGCTGTATACCCACCTGAAGGAAGAACTTGCGTCCATCCTTCGAGGCTGCCAGGTCCCGCTCGAGGCAAAAGCAGGCTCCGGACCGTTTGTGATACTGATGGTAGGTGTCAACGGCGCGGGCAAGACGACGACGATCGGCAAGATGGCGCGCCTGTTCCAGAACCAGGGCAAGACCGTCATGCTCGCCGCGGGCGATACGTTTCGCGCTGCAGCCGTGGAACAGCTAGCCGCCTGGGGCGAACGCAACCGCGTCGAGGTGATCGCGCAGCATGCCGGAGCGGACAGCGCATCGGTCATCTTCGATGCCCTGTCGGCCGCCAAGGCACGCGGCGTGGACATCCTCATCGCGGATACCGCGGGTCGACTGCAGAATCGCAAGAATCTGATGGACGAGTTGGCGAAGATCCGGCGTGTCATGGGCAAGCTGGACGAGACTGCCCCCCACGAGGTTCTCCTCGTGCTCGATGCAGGTACTGGCCAGAATGCCATTTCCCAGGCGCGCGAGTTTCTCGAGACCGTCAAAGTGACCGGCCTCGTGCTCACCAAGCTCGACGGAACGGCCAAGGGCGGGGTGATCTTCGCGATCGCACGTGAACTTGGCCTGCCCATCCGCTTCATTGGCGTGGGCGAGCTAATCGACGACCTTCGTCCGTTCGTTGCCGAGGAGTTTGTCGACGCGCTCTTCGAGGGTGCGGACACAGCAGGAAAATGATTCGATTCGATGAGGTCAGCAAGCGGTACCCGGGAGGGAAGGAAGCGCTTTCCCGGGTGAGCTTCGAACTTGCGGACCAGGAAATGGCCTTCCTGACGGGGCACTCAGGTGCCGGGAAGAGCACATTGATGAAGCTGATCATCCTGATGGAGAGGCCCAGCCAGGGACAGGTGTTCGTCCAGGGCGCCAACCTGAACCGCGTTTCCAGGCGCCAGGTCCCGCACCTTCGGCGAAACGTTGGCGTGGTGTTCCAGAATCACCAGTTGCTGTTTGATCGTACGGTCTACGACAACGTCGCTTTACCCCTCATCATCGCCGGCTACCAGCACCGGGAGATCGGGCGTCGGGTTCGTGCGGCGCTGTCGAAAGTCGGTCTCTCCGGCAAGGAAAAGCAGTATCCGATCACACTCTCGGGAGGCGAACAGCAGCGTGTCGGGATTGCGCGCGCAGTCGTCAACCGGCCACCGCTGCTTCTCGCGGACGAGCCGACGGGAAACCTCGATCCCGACCTTTCGCGAGAAATCATGGATCTTTTCGTGCAGTTCAACCAGGTCGGTGTCACGGTCATGATCGCAACGCATGACCTGGAACTGGTGAACAGGATGAAGCGCACGCAACTCATCCTGAACCAGGGCAGGCTGGAAGTGGCGAGCGCATGAGCGAAACGAAGCGAAGAGTCCGCACCAGGCCGCAGGGTAAAGAGTCGCCTGCGGGTACCGGCGCGTCGCAGGCATCCGGGGGAAGCATCGCTTCCTGGGCCGTCAACCATATGATTGTGGCGCGCCAGAGCCTTGCGGGGCTTCTCGATACGTTCGTCTCGAGCCTGATGACCTGGCTCGTGATCGGCATTGCGCTGGCGCTGCCGACCATTCTCTATTTGCTCCTGGCAAATGTCGGGGAGCTCACGTCCACGTTCGAGGGCAAGCCGCGCATCAGTGTGTACCTCGCCGACCAGGTCACGGTCGATGAAGGGGAGGCCTTCTCGCGTTCGCTCGATCGTCTCGAGGGCGTTGCCTCGACAAAATTCATCAGCCCTGATGACGCGCTCACCGAATTCAAGGCCATGTCCGGGTTCGGCGACGTGTTGGAGGCGCTGCCGGGTAATCCACTGCCAGCTGTCGTGGAAGTCGTCCCGTCTGTTGAGCAACCGGCGGAGCTTCGCCTGCTCGTGACGGGGTTGTCATCACATCCGGAGGTCAGCCGGGTGTCGGTGGACCTTGAGTGGGTGGAGCGGCTTTTTGCACTGCTGACCCTGGGCGAGCGATTCGTAACGGCGCTGGCCTTTTTCCTGTCGCTGGGAGTCTTGCTGTCGATCGGCAACACAATCCGCCTCGCGATCGAGAACCGTCGCAGCGAAATCGAAGTCGTCAAGCTCGTGGGGGGCACTGACAGCTTCGTGCGTCGACCCTTCCTATACCTTGGATTCTGGTACGGGTTCGGCGGGGCGGTCATTGCCGTTGTAATGGTCGAGGCCAGCCTGGTTTTCCTCGGTGGACCAGTGGACCGCCTCGTCCATTCCTACCACGACCGGTTCGTCCTGTCCGGCCTGGGTCCGGGCACCGCAATAACCCTGATGATAACAGGGGGATTGCTGGGCGTACTCGGCGCGGTCGTGGCGGTGAGTCGCCACCTGCACGCCATCGAACCAAGATAGCCGCGAGGCGGCGCGGATGGTAAAATTCGCGCCCCGTCCAAAAGACCGGTGATACAAACCACCTCATATGGCTACCCATCTCCAGCCAATCGACGCGACCTCGCCCGGCAGCAACCTTGAGTCGTACCTGCAGTCTGTGAACAGCATTCCGCTGCTCGACGCGGTGCGCGAGCGGGAACTCGCCGAGAAGCTGTATTACGACGGCGACCTCGACGCGGCGCGTCAACTCGTGATGTCTCACCTTCGCTTTGTCGTCTATATCGCGCGGAGTTATTCGGGCTATGGCCTCGCCGAGGCCGACCTGATCCAGGAAGGAAACGTCGGCCTGATGAAGGCCGTAAAGCGCTTTAATCCTGAATACGGCGTGCGGCTTGTCTCGTTTGCCGTTCACTGGATCAAGGCGGAGATCCACGAATTTATCCTGCGAAACTGGCGCATCGTGAAGGTCGCGACGACCAAGGCGCAGCGCAAGCTGTTCTTCAACCTGCGGGGCGCGACGGGCAGGCTCGGCCACCTGAACGATGCCGAAGTGAAAGCGATTGCACATGACCTCGATGTCGAGCCGGGCCACGTGAGGCAAATGGAAGAGCGCCTCACCTCGTGGGATGAGGCTTATGATGCGCCTGCGGCTGATGACGACGACGCATTTTTCAGTCCTTCCCGATACCTGGAACAGGATGGTGCAGACCCGGCATCGATCGTCGAACTCGAGGACGACGAAGCAGCATCCCAACAATTCCTGAAAGGCGCATTCGAGTCGCTCGATGAGCGGGCCCGGGAAATCATCTCGCGGCGCTGGCTTTCCGAGCACAAGTCGACGCTCCACGAACTCGCGGAACGATTCAATATTTCCGCCGAGCGGGTTCGGCAGCTCGAACAGAACGCGCTCGCGAAATTGCGACGCCAGATCGAATCCTGACGCGCCGGGCGCGATGATGCTCAAGCTCGCGTTTGCCTTTGCCGCTGTGTCCGGGATGATTTCCGTCATTCTCGGTGCATTTGCAGCACACGGTCTTCGTGGAACGCTGGAAGAGCGGCTTGCCCATGCATTCGAGACGGGTGTGACCTATCAGATGACGCACTCTCTCGCGCTGCTCGCGGTCTGTGCCATGATCGAAATCTGGGGGCGCCACTGGGCGCTTGTTGGCGCGGTCTGGTCCTTCGTGCTCGGAATCCTCCTGTTCTCCGGCAGTCTCTACCTGCTTGCCGTAACCGGTATGAAATGGCTTGGCCCGGTCACCCCGCTCGGTGGACTCGCGTTCATCGTCGGTTGGGCGCTGGTTACGATTGGTATCTGGCAGAACACGACGCTCTGACCTGATGACGACGCGGGAAATTCGATCCTATGTGATCCGCGAGGGTCGCATGACCGAAGGCCAGCGACGCGCGCTGGAGGTTCACTGGCCCGCGTACGGAATCGATTGGCGAGATGAGCCATTCGATGCG
>JAGRIN010000078.1 GCA_020443245.1 Pseudomonadales bacterium | reverse complement strand
AAAGTCGTTTCCGCGAAATTGAAAGCGCGCGCAATCTGCTGCATCTCCTTCGTCGTCATGCCGCCCGCATCCGGCAGGGTTGCCAACTGGTTGCCGCCATAGGGCGCGTCCGAGAATACTTCGGTAATGATAAAGCGCTTGTCCAGGGCCGGAACTCCTCTGCCGACACATCGTGCCGGGTATGTTAGTGTTTTGCGCAAGCTTCCAATCGGGAAACTACCATGCGCCGAATCTATCGTCGCGTCGTCACGACGACGCTCATCGTGTTGCCCGCAGCTTGCACCTGGGTTCCGCTCGAGGACGAGGCGGTCGCTGTCGCATTGCGCACGGAGTCTGAAGTCACTGATTGTAAACGCCTCGGCACGACCGATGCGACAACGCGGGAGAAGCTTGGCGTCGTCGAACGCAGCGAACAGAAGGTCGCCACCGAGTTGCTCACACTGGCAAAAAACAGTGCCGCATCCATGGGTGGCGACACGATTGTCGAGCAGGGCCCGATGGAACACGGTGAACAGACGTTTGTCGTCTACCGCTGCGCGCCCCGTTAGCAGGCAATCTCGATGACGCGTCCGAATTTCCTGATCTTCATGCCCGACCAGCTTCGCGCTGACTGCGTTGGCTGCTTCGGCAATCCGTGGGTACAAACACCCAACATCGATGCGTTGGCGGCTCGTGGCCTCCGCTTCGACAACGCTTGGGTCAACCATCCGGTGTGCGGCCCTTCTCGCGTCAACCTGATGACAGGTTGGTATCCACACGTACGGGGTCACCGGACACTCACGCACCTCGTGCAGCCGCACGAGCCGAACCTCATGAAGTACATGAAGGACGCCGGGTATCACGTCGCATTCGCCGGTGCTCGTGGCGATGTGTTCGCGCCAGGCGTGACCGAGGCGTCCACGCACTTTTGCGGCTGGACGGTCAGGCCCGACCCAAAGCAGATGGGCATGGGACCGCAATACGACGACGGCAGCCCTCTCTACAACGCGTTCTACCACGGCATGCGTCCCGGCAATGACACATGGCTGGACTTTGACGAAGCGGCAACCCGAACTGCGCTTCAGTGGCTCGATGAAAAACCCGCGGGACCTTTTTGTTTGTGGGTGCCGCTCATCTTCCCTCACCTGCCCTTCGAGGTGGAGGATCCGTTCTACAACCTCTACACGCCGAACGATGTGCCGAAGCGTTTCGACGGTAAAGGTATCGACAAGCCGCTTTTTCACGAGGCAATCCGGCAAACCCTCGGTACCGACAGGGTAACAGAGGCGCAGTGGGCAGAGATCGTACGCGTCTACTACGGCATGATCAGCCGGGTGGACAGTCAACTTGGCCGCATCATGGCGCATCTCGAGGCAACCGGGCACTTCGACGACACCATTGTGATATTCCTGACCGATCACGGCGAATACCTGGGCGACTTCGGCCTCGTAGAGAAGTGGCCTTCGGGTCTCGATCGCTGCCTGCTGCAAAACCCGCTCATCATGGCAGGCCCAGGCATCAGGTCCGGGGCAACTGCGCACTCTTTCGTCGAGATGGTCGATATCCTGCCGACGCTGCTGGAACTCGCCGACACGCAAGCCAGCCACACACACTTCGGGCGTTCGCTCGTGCCGCTACTCGAAGACCCACGCGCGTTCCATCGCGCCGCTGCCTACTCAGAGGGTGGCTTCTCCATCGATGAACTCGATTTGCTCGAGAAAGCCGGCGGCGAATACGCGCGCAAGGCGCAACTGCAACACGACCAGCCACGCGTGGTCGGCAAGGCCATCAGTCGACGCGACCATGAGTACACCTACGTCTATCGCCTGTACGAACAGGACGAACTGTACGATCGCGCAAGTGACCCGAACGAGCGCACGAACATCGCAGCGCGCGATGACATGGCGCCGGTTGTCGCACGTCTGCGCTCCGAAGTCCTCGAATGGCTGTTTGCCACAGCGGACGTTATTCCGTGGACGGCCGATCCGCGTTTTCCGAAAATTCCCCACGGCCAGCACGAACCGTTCGAGGGGCACTGACGATTGGAACCGCTGACGATCATCGCCGCTTTTCTCGCGGGGCTCGTCGTCAAGCGGCTCGGATATCCTCCTTTGCCCGGATATCTCATCGCCGGATTCGTTTCGCACGGACTCGGCCTGGGCGACATCACCATTATCAGCGCGGTAGCCGAGATCGGCATATTGCTCCTGCTGTTCACCATCGGCCTCAAACTCGACTTGCGTGAACTGATGGCGCCACAGGTCTGGGCCGTCGGCGGGCTCGCCATCGCCATCACCGTCCCGCTCACCGCCGCTGGACTCGTCGCCGGCGCGGCGATGGTGCCGGCCCTTTCCCTGGACGGACCGGCGGCCACCTGGTCGCTCGCCCTCGCACTGTCGTTCTCCAGCACCGTGTTCGCGGTCAAGATGTTCGAGGACCGCGGCGAAACCAACTCACTGCATGCCAGGATCGCGATCGGCATCCTGGTCATCCAGGATCTCATTGCGGTCTTGTACCTGGTCGCGTCATCGGGCGTACTGCCCAGCCCGTGGGCTTTTGCTCTCATCCTGCTTCCATTGCTGCGTCGACCGCTGATCGCCATCCTCATGGCTGCCGGTCACGGAGAACTGGTCATGCTGTTCGGAATCGCCATCGCCCTCGGGACTGCCGAGATTTTCGAGGCCGTCCACCTCGAGGGTGGGCTGGGTGCGTTGCTGGCAGGCGTCATCCTGGGGAGCAGTCCCAAGTCGAAGGAACTCTACTCCAACCTGATCGGTATGAAAGACCTGCTGCTGATCGGTTTTTTCCTGCAAATTGGCTACTACGGCCTGCCGAGTCCCGCGATGGGCCTGGTGGCGATGATTCTTGTCGTTGTTCTCCTGGCGCGCCCCTTCATCTATCACGCCCTGTTTGTACTCTTTCGCCTGCGCGCCCGCACAGCATTACTTGCGAGCCTCAGCCTCTTTAGCTACAGCGAATTCGGTCTCATCGTTGCGGCGATCGCGACGGCCGACGGACTGATTCCGGTCGACTGGCTTACCACACTGGCCGTGGCACTCTCGATTTCCTTTTTCCTCGCCACGCCAGTGAATGCGCAAGTCCACAGGCTCTACAGCCGGCTCGCAACCGTCTTGCACCGATATGAGCGCAAGACACGCCTTGTGGCAGAGGAAGCCGGCAGGCTGGGCAAAGCCGATATCGTTGTGCTGGGGATGGGCAGGGTCGGACAGGGCGCATACCGTCATCTATTCGACCAATACGGGGATCGCATCGTCGGCGTCGAGGAGAACGCCGACAAGACGCTGGAACACCGTGAGAATGGCATCAACTGTATTCACGGCGACGCGAACGACTTCGATTTCTGGATGACCGCTGACCTCGCAAGACGCAAGCTGATCCTTGTCAGCCTGACCAACCATAGTGAAAACCTGGGCGTCGTACGGCTGGCTCGTCAGTTTGGGTACGGCGGCATCCTCGCGGTGGTATCCCGCTATCCCGACGAACGCGAAGAACTCGAGGCGCTGGGCTGCATCTCCTTCAATCTGTACGCGGAAGCAGGCCACGGTTTTGCCGAGCATGTCATGTCGCGTGTCTCGCCCGACTGAACCTGCGCGTCTAGTGCGCGGCGACCCAGGCTTGGCCCTGTGCACGAACATCTTCGATGAGATCACCCATGGCGAGATGCATGTCTATCAAGTGAAGTCCCCATCCTGCCTGAACCTGCCCGCCGATCACCACATCGCCTGCAATATCGTCCACACGCGGATCATCCGGGTCGCCATTGACGTGGACGGACAGATAGGAGCCGTGATCATTGTCGACGCACTCCGCCGTCAACAGTCCCGGTACGGCAACGAAAGGCGTTTCAACCTGCGTACCCGTTGCCCACGGCGACCGGTTACCGCCGTCGGCTACCTGACCGCCTGCCGAAAGATAAGCGTGCAGGTCCGCCCTGCCGCCGCCAAGCGCTGCGGGATTGGTGCAGCCGGCGATCATGCCGCGGCCCGCGACACGACCGAACAGGCTCGCCTCGGGCGGCGGCAACGCGTCGCGAAACGATGCATAGGTTATGACGCAACCTGTCTCGCCCTTCGCGGTACAAAGCGAGAGATGCTGGAATGCGCCGCCCACGATCCCGCCACGCGGTACGGCGAGTCGTGTGCCGATGAGCAGCGCGGAGACCAACTTTGACGACACGGGCTTGCCGTCGATCTCCTGTGCAATCAGGCGCGACAACACACCCGCTCCTTGCGAATGGCCGATCAGCACCACACCGCGCCCGTTGTTCTCGTGATCGAGATAATAATGCCAGGCATCGGCTACATCGTTGTAGCCCAGCGCCGGATCGGTTGCGAGGGGCGTTCCACCCATCCGGGCGCGCAGCGCCGTCAGGGTGATCTGGCGATACATCGGCGCGAACGTCCTGCACACCGACGCGAACCGGGCGAACTGCGCACGGATAACATTCGCCTCGCCTGGACCTGGCACCATGTCACTGTTGGGCGAAGGGTCCAGTGAGGCGGTCGGGTAGACATAGAAGCAGTCTATCGGCGGGTCGGGATTTCGCTCGAAAGATTCGACAGAGGTCTTGCCATCGGCCGCAACCAGTGTCGTCGTCAGGTCAACGTCACAAAAGTCGCGTCGGCCCGGCAAGCACAACCACGTCCCGGGCGTACTGTAGTCATTTGCCGCCGGCTCTGGTGGGACGACCTGCCCGGTGTCACCAGGCGTCATTCCGGTACCCGGCGCCGAACAGCCGACGAGCCCCACAAGGGCAAACAAAAAGAGGAGACGACGTGCCATGGACCACTCCGGGATACTGCAGGGGCACGACGATACCGTAACCGCACGAGTCCAGCAAAACACCGGCCCCGGCGGGAGCCCGATCGGGCGAAGCGTGCCGCGTGCCCCTTGGCATTTGTGCCTCGAGGGCCGATAGTACGAGGTTTGAGCACGCCACGTCGTCCCGGCGCATGACCAGATCGTTCCTCCTCCTGTTGCTTCTGCTGTCCGTCATGGCCTCGGCGCACGGTGTCACCCAGCCGCCCAGGGTCGTCGATGGCATTATCGACTTGTCCGACTGGAATTTTCGCGTCGACGGGCCAGTCAACCTGGAAGGTTCCTACGAGTTCTACTGGCAACAGCAGTTGGGCAGCGAAGGCTTCTTCGCGATAGATACGACCTCGGCCGACCACATTCATGTACCCGGCGCCTGGAACGGTACCATGGCCCGCGACGAGCCCATCGGGGGATTCGGCTACGCTACCTATCGCGTCAATGTCCTGACTTCAGAGCGCAGCCCACTCGCACTCAAGATTCCGGACCTCGGCACCAGTTACCGTCTCATCGTGGATGGCAAGACGCTCATTACCGTTGGGCGGCCCGGTACGGACCGGGCTGATACGACGCCCGCGTATCGTCCGACGATTGTGCAGTTCACACCCAGGTCGAGTCGTACCGAGCTGATTTTCCAGGTATCCAATTTCCACCATCGTCTGGGAGGTATCTGGCTGCCTGTCTACCTGGGGACGCCCCAGCAACTGGCCACGCTGCGCGAAAACCAACTCGCGCGCGACCTGATCCTTTTCGGCGCCATCCTCGTTATCGGCCTTTACAATCTCGCGCTCTATGCCCTCAGGACGGAGAATCGTTCCAGTCTCTACCTGGGGCTCTTTTGCATTCTGCTGTCGACGCGCCAGATCATGGTCGGGGACCGCTTCATGACACAGGTGCTACCGGACCTGCCGTTCGAATGGTACCTGCGAATCGAATACCTCGGCTGGTACCTGGCGGCAAGCGCCTTCATCGCCTTCATGCGGTCGCTGTTTCCGAGGGAGTTCCACCGTCATGTGGCGGCAGGTGGCCACGCACTCTTCGGCACCGGTTCGCTCGTCGTCCTGGTCACGCCGACCTGGATCTTCACGTTTACCTCCCCATTTTTCCAACTGCTCACGGTCGCCGCGCTGCTCTACGGCACTTTCGTGCTGGTGATTGCAGTCCGACGACGCAGGGAAGGCGCCGTCATTCTCCTGGTTGCCTATGTGATTCTCTTCGCAGCGATCCTGAGCGACATCCTGGTCAATGCCGGCGTGCTGAACAATGTCCTCTTGCTGGACCTGGGACTCTTCGTCTTCGTGCTCTGCCAGAGCGTTTTGATCAGCTATCGTTTTACACAATCATTCAAGACGATCGAGGCACAAAGCGCCCAACTCGCGGCTACCAACCTGCGCCTGCGTACCCAGGAGAAATTGCGGCGCGACGCCGAGGTCGAATCCGAAGCACTCCACAAGCGCATCGCACAGTCAGAGAAGATGGAAGCGATCGGATTGCTCGCGGGCGGCGTGGCACACGACCTGAACAATATCCTTTCGACGACCGTCACCTACCCGGAACTTGCACTGCTGGACCTGCCCGAAGGCAGCCCGCTGGCAGCGCCGCTGGAGATGACGCGCCGCGCCGGACTTCGTGCTGCCGCCGTGATCCAGGACCTCCTCACCCTCGCGAGGCGTGGCGTCGTACAACGCGAAGTACTCGACCTCAACGAGGTCGTTGGGGACTACCTCGCTTCGACCGAGCATGATGCGCTCATCGCCGAACACAAGGGCGTCCGGATCCAGACGGATCTCGCCGAAGGCCTCGACAATATCGAAGGTTCACGCATCCACCTGCAGAAGCTCTTGATGAACCTTGTCTCGAATGCCATCGAGTCAATGCCTGGCGGCGGCACCGTGTATGTCACGACCCACAGTGAGTACGTCAGGGCACGCGACCTTTTCTACATGCCGATCCAGAGTGGGCACTATGTGATTCTCGGCGTCGAGGACGAGGGAACAGGAATCGATCCCGATGACCTCGACAAGGTCTTCGAACCGTTCTACACCACCAAGGTCATGGGGCAGAGCGGTACCGGGCTCGGCATGTCGGTTGTCTGGGGCGTGGTCTACGACCAGGGCGGTGCCATCGACGTCATCTCGGAAAAAGACGTCGGGACACGCTTTGATGTGTACCTGCCACGGACGAACAAGCCATTACCGCCGCGACCCGAACCAAAGCCACTGTCGGAACTTCTCGGTAACGGCGAGACGATCCTGGTTGTCGACGACCAGGCGGACCAGAGAGAGCTGACGCGGGCCGTTCTCGTGCGCCTCGGATACTCGCCGACGCTGTGCGCGACCGGCAGTGACGCGATCGAAGCCTGCAAAGAAACGGCGTTCGACCTGGCCCTGCTGGATATGATTATCGACGACGGGCTCGACGGCCTCGAAACCTACAAGGCGCTCCGGGAAATTCGCCCCGACCTGAAGACCTTGCTGTTGTCCGGCTTCGCAGAGACAGACCAGGTGCTGGAGGCACAACGCCTCGGCGCTGGAGAATTCGTACGCAAGCCCTTCACGATCGAGACGATCGGAACCAGGATACGCGCGGCGCTCCGCGGCGCATGAAGCTACGGGTCGTTCCGGAACGGTGAGTGGTCACCGATGTAGTCAATTTCTTCGTCAACGTAGCGTCTCTCTTCCTTGAGGAAGTGATCAACCGCATCGCGGAACGACTGGTTGACGATCCAGTGTGCGCTGTAGGTGTGTGTCGGCAAATACCCACGTGCCAGTTTGTGCGGTCCCTGTGCGCCGGCCTCGACACGCGACAGCCCGTGGGCAATGGCGAACTCGATCGCCTGGTAGTAGCACACCTCGAAATGAAGGAACGCGTGATCCTCGATGCAGCCCCAGTTGCGACCAAACAGGCACTCGCTACCGATGAAGTTGATGGCCCCGGCAATGTACCTGCCATCACGCCGCGCCATGATCAGCAGCACATCCTGCGACATCGTGCGACCAATGTCCGAGAAGAATTGCCGGGTGAGGTAGGGCCTGCCCCACTTTCGACTGCCGGTGTCCATATAGAACCGGTAGAACGCATCCCAGTGCGCTTCGGTGAGCGCGTCGCCTGTGACCCATTCGATCTCGATGTCGTTCGAAACTGCCTCGCGACGTTCACGACGAATGTTCTTGCGCTTCTTGGATGACAGCGCAGCGAGAAAGTCGTCGAACGAACCATAGCCTCGGTTCTGCCAGTGGAACTGCTTGTGCGTACGCTGCAGAAAACCGAGTTCACCCAGTTCCTCCCAGCCTGCCCGGTCGATAAAGGTGAAGTGAACCGAAGACACATCCAGGTTCTCGGCCATCTTCATAACACCGCCCACCAGGTATTTGCCGTACTCATCGTCATCCGGGCCCTCGCGAACCAGGATACGCCTGCCGGTGGCGGGCGTGAACGGGACGCAGACCTGTAGCTTCGGGTAGTAGCGACCACCGGCACGCTCCAGCGCGTCCGCCCAGTTATGGTCGAACACGTACTCACCCTGCGAGTGACTCTTCAGGTACATCGGCACCACACCGAGCACACCGCCGGACTCCTCGGTGAGCGCCACGTGGTAAGGCGCCCATCCGGTTTCCGGGCACGCAGACGCACTGGTCTCCAGCGCATGCAGGAATGCGTAGCTCAGAAAGGGGTCGCGCGGTTGCCCGCGCGGATTCGCGCAGGCATCCCAGTCAACCTGACCTATCTCGGCAATGCTGCCGCATGCCTTCAGCGTATAGGTCATAGTCCCGCGTCAGAGTATCTCGCTGGCGATCAGTTCGAGCGCTTCCGGCTGCCCGGCACCGATCAACATGCTGCCGACATGCCCCTTGGCACCTGCAGCTTTCCAGGCCTTGAGCCGCTCGACGATACGTTCCTTCGGTCCAACGAGATGGACCGCGTCCACAAGCTCGTCGGGCACCGCTGCCATCGCTTCGTCCTTTCTGCCGGCGAGATAAAGATCCTGGATCTTCACCGCGGCATCCTCAAAGCCGAGCGCCTTCGCGTAGTCGTTGTAGAAGTTCTTGTCGCGCGCGCCCATGCCGCCAATGTACAGCGCGAGGTTGCCTTTGATGGGCATCCGGCACTTGTCGACGTCATCGCCCATAATGCATGTGACGAAGGGCGCGATATCGTAGTTCATCAGCGAGCGACCGCCCTTCTCGAGCCCCTTCGCGATAGAATCCTCGAAGATGTCGTAACGGTCCGGGTTCATCCAGACGGGAAACACGCCGTCGGCAACTTCCGCGCTGGCAGCGAGCCCGTTCGGTGTGATGGACGCTGTATAGATGGGAATTGTCGTATCCGCTTGCAGGATACTCTTCAGTGGCTTGCCGAGTCCTGTCGCACCGGGTCCGTCATAGGGCAACGTGTAGTGATAACCGTGGTGTTCGACCGGTTCATCGCGCGCCATGATCTTGCGGACCACAGTGATGTATTCCTTCAGGCGCGTGATTGGCCGACCATACGCAACACCGTGCCAGCCTTCGACAACCTGGGGTCCGGAAGCGCCGAGGCCGAGAATGAATCGACCGCCCGACAGCTGGTTCAGCGTCATCGCAGTCATCGCGGTACAAGCCGGCGTACGCGCGGGCATCTGCATGATTGCGGTCCCGACACGAATCCTGTCGGTATTGGCAAGTATCCATGCCGCCGGCGTTACGGCGTCGGAGCCATAGGCTTCCGCGGTCCAGACGGAGTCGTAGCCAAGACTCTCTGCATACTTGATGCGATCGAGTTCCAGGTTCACGACCTTGCCGGAGTAACCGCTGATGAGTCCCAGTTTCATGTTTGACCTCACAAATGTTTAAAACGAAAAATGTTTCGCGGTGAACGCATCATAGGTTGCCTTCGTCTCTTTGGGCGAAACGCAGGAAATGATGTGGGTCGTGATGCCGCCGGCGGCGTAATCGCGAATGCGCTCGTGACACTCTTCCATGCTGCCCAGGATGGCAATGTCGTCCACGAGCTTGTCGTCGAGCGCGCCGGTTGTTCGGTCGCGGTCTTTCGCCGCCCAGCCCTCGCGAATCTCGCGGGCAACATCCTCGTAACCGGACCACGACAGGAACTTGTTGTAGACGGGCGTGGCGTAATACGGCGCAAAGCCCGCGCGAATGAAATTGCGTGCAGCGGCCTTGTCGTCAGTGACGATGACCTGGTGCCGACAGACGATCTCGACGTCTTCCAGCTTCTTGCCGGCACGCTCGGCGCCCGCCCGGATGTGCTCCATCATGCGCGGCAGGGCCTGCCTCGGGAACAGGTTCAGGATGACGCCGTCACTGAATTCCGCGGCGGCTTCGAGCATTTTGCTACGCAGGGCAGCCATATAGACCGGTTGTGCGCCCGGCTCCAGTGGCAATTGGCGATAACCGTGACTGGTGACCGTCTCTCCGTCGAAGTCGGTCTTTGCGCC
>JAGRIN010000077.1 GCA_020443245.1 Pseudomonadales bacterium | reverse complement strand
AGTTCATAGCTACCTGTTGGAAGTCGCAAGCGTGCAAGATTATCGTGACCAAGAACGGCAACGTCTTTTTGGAAGAGTGGCCTGGTGCGGAAGATATTAAAGGCATGGATTCTGATGCTTGGATGTCCTTGAACGGTGTTACATTTGTTGCCGCTCCACAGGAACGTTCAAGCACGTAAGGATCTAATGTAGATTTCGCTCCTACGGATCGCCTCCAGCATATCGGTATCACACGCATCCAATTCGACGATCAGCCACTCCAGTACGTTCGGGTCGGCTGCATTGATCACTGCCGGGATATCCATCTTGCCAGAACCCACAGCCACCATCGCCTTGCCTTTCTCAAGTGGACCGTCCTTGATGTGCAGGAGCGGGGCGCGTGATTTCAGCTTTGCGACTTCCCTGGCAGGATCGTTGGCGCCGAAGTTCGCGGCCCAGTAGGTGTCGATCTCGAATTCTACTTTCGGGCACATCCCGGCAAACCAGTCATAGGCGAGCTTGCCATCGACGATCTCGTACTCCCACCAGTGGTTGTGCAGAAAGAGCGTGATGCCGTCTTTGGCGAGTTCGTCTGCCATGCCATTGACGACTTCCGCAGTGCGCTTGATGGCGTCCATGTCCTTGAAATCGTCCGGTCGAAAGCCTGCGGCGGCGCGGGAAAGGCCCAGGATACCGAGTGTGTCGACGACCTCTGCGAGGTTTTTCGGCGTGGACCACGGGCTGTGGCTCGAACTGATTTGAAGGCCCAACGATTCTGTATAGTCGCGGAACTCCCTCGGCGTCATGTCGTGGAATCCGGCGGCTTCGACACCGTCATAGCCGATCTCGGCCACGTCGCGCAGCACCTGCCGGAAGTCCCTGGCGGCTGCTTCGCGCAGGGAGTAGAGCTGTACGGAAATCGGTGTCATTGGTCGAGCCTCACTTCACGGCCGGTTTTGCAGGATTCGTAGATGGCATCGATGATCGATTGTACGGCAAGCGCCTGTTCGATCGTCACGCACTGCTCTTCAGTGCCCTGGATTGCATTGACGAAGTTGTGAAAGCGCGAGGTGTGGCTGTAGAGGCGATCCGCCTTCGGATTCTGGATGACCTGGTAGTCGCCCTCGGCCTGCGCGTATCGGTAGAGTTCGGCAGGATAAACAGAGAGGCCGGCGTCGGTGCCATACAGATTCACGTTCATCTCGTTCGGGGTTTTCTGGTGCAGCGCCCAGGAGACATCGAGATTGAGTGTCGCCCCGCCTTTCAATTTGATGATCGCGGTCGCAAAGTCGTCCACGTCGAACGTGATGTCCTCGCGATCCGAGATGCCCCAGCCACCTTCACCGAGGCCCCTGTTGCCGAATTGCGTATAGGTCGCGCCGGAGACCGCCTCGGGTTGGAAGTTGTCCATCAGGTAGAGCGCGAGATCCATCACGTGCACGCCGATGTCGAGAAGGGAACCGCCTCCGGCGAGTTGCTTGTTGCCGAACCAGGTACCAAGCCGCGGGATGCCGCTGCGACGCAGCCAGAATGCCTTGGCATGGTAGATATCTCCGAGCGTGCCGCTTGCAGCGAGGTACTTCGCCTTTTGTGCGCCCGTTACGAACCGCTGGTTCATGCCGAGCATGAAACGCTTGCCGCTGCGTCGCTCGGCATCGGCGACGGCACGCGCTTCCCGTGTGTTGAGTGCGAAGGGCTTCTCGAGAATCACGTGTTTGCCGGCGTCCAGCGCCGCTTCGGCAAGCGGCGCGTGCAGGGCGTTCGGCACGGCAATGTAGATGGCATCCACGTCGTCGTTCGCCATCAGCTCCTTTGAATCGGGGAAGGTTTGCGGGATGTGGAAGTCTTGTGCCAGCTTCGCGAGTCGTTCCGCGTTCGGGTCGCTGGCCGCGACGATTTCCGCGTCGGGGTGTGCCGCAATCTCGCGGCAACTGGGGAATGTGATTGCACCGGCACCGATGATGCCGAACCGGACTGCCATACTGCTGCTCCTGTCGCTGGGGCTAACCTTTGTGAAGTCGAACGGGCACGTTCCTGATACCCCTGATGAAATTGTTGGGCAGTCGTTCGACATCGCCGACGACTTCGACGGTATGGAAGCGCTTCATGATTTCTTCCCACAGCACACGCAATTGCATTTCCGCGAGACGATTGCCCATGCAGCGGTGAACGCCAAACCCGAACGCGACATGCGCCCTGGCGTTGGGACGATCGATAATGAGCTTGTCGGGATTTTCGAACACCGTCTCGTCACGATTTCCTGAAACGTACCACATGACAACTTTATCGCCTTCCTTGATCTGCTTTCCGCCCAGTTCATAGTCCCGGAGCGCTGTCCTGCGCATGTGGATGACGGGCGTCTGCCAGCGGACGATTTCCGAGACCATGTTCGGAATGAGGCCGGGATTCTCGCGAAGCTTCTGGTACTGGTCGGGAAACTGATTGAGCGCGATGACGCCGCCGCTGATGCTGTTCCGGGTTGTATCGTTGCCGCCGACAATCAGCAGAAGGATATTGCCGAGAAACATTTCCGGGTCTTCGTTCATCCTGGCGGTTTCTTCATTGTGCTGAAGCATCGAAATCAGGTCGAAGGTCGGGGGTTGCCCTTGCTTTGCGGTCCACAGCTGGTAGAAGGCCGCGGCGGCGCCCATGAGTTCTTCGTAACGCTTGTTCATGTCGATCGAATCGTCACCGGTGACTTCCGGTACCGCCGTGGCGAGGTCGGACCAGTAGACAAGCTTGCTGCGTTCCTCGTATGGAAAGTCGAAGAGGGTGGCGAGCATTCGTGCAGTGAGTTCGATCGAGACTTCCTTCACCCAGTTGAAGGTTTCTCCAACAGGCAGGTTTTCCAGGATGTCGATCGCCCGCTCGCGGATTAAGGGTTCGAACTCCGCCAGGTTCTTCGGCGCCACGGTCGGTGCAACGGCTTGCCGCTGTTTCATGTGCCGGGGCTCATCCAGGGTGATGAAGCTCTGGCCCTGTATCTGGTCGTCGCCTGTTACGTAGGGGTCGACGATGGCGATCCCGCCCTTTTCGGAGGAGAACACCTGGTTGTTCGTGTCGACTTCCTTGATCAGCTTGTGGCTTGTCACGGACCAGAAGGGGCCGTTCACGCTGTCGGCGAGAAAGTGGACCGGTGCTTCCTTGCGCAGCCTCGCAAACCAGGGTTGCCAGGCATCCTGCTGGAACAGTTCCGGGCGGCTGACGTCGATATCTTCGAGGGGAGTGGTGTGGACCTGGTCGGACATGAGCGAATTCCCTGATATTGTCTTCGCTACGTTAGACAGGCGGATGGCACCGGGTCAAGAGAGCCGATGCGGGCGGTGGCCGCACCGCATCGACGCTCGTGATGACCCTAGACGGCAACCCAGGTGCGTTCCTCGCGAGAGAATTGCGTCAGGCTCTGCTGTGTGTACAGCTTGTGATACCTTCCCCGCACCTTCATCAGTTCCGCGTGGTTGCCTGATTCGATCATCCTGCCGTGCTCGATTACGATGATTCGATCGGCGTTTCGAATCGTCGAAAGACGGTGGGCGATCACGACGCTGATGCGGCCCTTGAGCAGTTCAGCCAATCCTTTCTGGATGTGCTGCTCCGTGACCGTGTCGACAGAGGAGGTCGCCTCGTCCATCACCAGGATCTTCGGGTCAGCGAGGATCGCACGCGCAAACGACAGCAGTTGCTTCTGGCCTGCGGAAAGCTTGGAACCACCTTCGCCGACCTGCGTGTCGTACCCGTCGTCCATCGCCATGATGAAGTCGTGGGCGCCCGCGCGCCTCGATGCCTCGAGAATCTCGTCTTCAGTCGCGTCGAGTCGGCCGTAACGAATGTTTTCCATAATCGACCCGCCGAACACATGAGATGCTTGCAGCACGATGCCCAGGTTCGACTGCAGCCAGTGCAGGCTGCGGTCGCGGTAGTCGACACCATCCAGCAGGATGCGGCCTTCGGTCGGTTCGTAGAACCGGCAGAGCAGGTTCACGAGGGTCGTCTTGCCGCCGCCCGTCGAGCCCACGATGGCGATGTTCTGCCCGTGTTCGATGGTCAGGTCGACCCCGCTCAGCACCTGCGGGCCGACATCGTACTTGAAGCCGACGTTCTCGAATGTCACCTGACGGATCTCGTCCGGGTGACCGTCGATCGCGATGCGTGCCGGCACGCTGTCGGCGTGCAACGCCTGCATGCGCTCGCGCACTTCGGGCGAATCCTGGATTGCGGGTTCTGACTCGATGAGGCTGATAATGCGCTCTGCCGAGGCCTGCGCCATCTGCATCTCGGCGAACCAGTTCGCCAGTTCCTGGATCGGCTCGAAGAAGTGGCGCGCATAAGTCAGGAACGCGACAAGCGTACCCGCCGTGATGGCGCCCCACAGAATCTCGAGGCCACCGAACACGAGTGCGAGACCTGACGCGAGCGATCCCAGCGTCAGCACCAGCGGCAAGTACAACGCTGCCTGGATGCGGTTCAGCACCGACGCCTTGTACATATCGTCAGTCAGGCTGCCGAAGTTGTTCAGGTTCTCGGCTTCCTTGACGAACGCCTTGGTCGTCCGCACGCCCATGATGCTCTCGTTGAACGAACCGGTGATACGTGAGTTGGTCTTGCGGACCTGTCGCGCACTCTTCAGGATCCGGCGCTGGAAGTTCAGGCTGAGCCAGGCCAGCACCGGGATCATCGAGAGCACGACGAGGCCAAGGGTCACGTTCATAAACAGCATGGCCACGGCAATGCCGAACATCATCGTCGCGCCCCACACGAGGTCGAGCAACCCCCAGGCGAGAATGTTCGACAGGCGCTCGATGTCCGACGTCATGCGCGCCATCAACCAGCCAACCGGACGAAAGTCGTAGTAGCTGAACGAGAGGTGCTGCAGGTTGTCGAACCCGTCGCGCCGGATATCATGCGCGACGTTCGTTCGGATCTTGCCACCGAACCAGATGAAGTTGCCGACCGAAATACCGATCACCACAACGAAGAACGCATACAGCGAACCGTAGAGCGTCAGGTTGAGGTCGGCACCCTGCTGCGCAATACCGTCGATCACTGCCTTCGTGATCAGCGGGAACGCGACCTCGGAAAGTGCGACCGAGATTGCGCAGGTCACCAGGATCGTGACTTCCTTCTTGTAATGGAGCGTGTAGCCGAGCAGGCGCTTCCACAGGTCAAGGTTCATCCCGTGGCGCCAGGAGTCCTCGTCAAACTCGTCCTGGAAATTTTCGTCGTCGAAAAAATCGCTCATTTCTTGTTTGTCCTTTTAATTGCGGACCAGATCCGATTCGATCTGGTCCTGGATCGCGCCCTGGATTTCACACAGGTTGCGATAGATACCATCCACTTGTGACAGACTCTCGTGCGTGCCTTCCTGCACGATTCGGCCCTCGTTCAGCACGAGGATCTTGTCGGCGTGCATGACCGTCGAGAGCCGGTGCGCGACGATGATCGTCGTCTGCTTGTTCCGGGCCTTCGCGAGAGCAGCCAGGATCTGCGATTCCGTATCCGTGTCGACGGCGGAAAGCGCGTCGTCCAGGATCAGGATCGGCGGACGTTTGAGGAGTGCACGCGCGAGCGCGATGCGTTGCCGCTGTCCGCCCGAGAGCGTCACGCCGCGTTCACCGACCAGCGAGTCATAGCCCCGCGGAAACCGTTCGATCGACTCGTGGATGCATGCCTCCTGCGTGGCCTCCACCACCTCCTGGAAGCTCGCGTCGACACGACCTACCAGCAGGTTGCCGAGGATGCTCGCGGAATACAGGAACGGCTCCTGCAACACGATGCTGATCTGCGATCGCACGAACTTGCGCGAAAGCGTGGAGAGTTCGTGTCCGTCGAGCAGGATCGACCCACTGGTATAGTCGTACAACCGCATCAGCAACTGCGCGATCGTCGACTTGCCCGCGCCGGGCGGTCCAAGGATTGCGAGCGTCTGACCGGCGCCGATCGTGAAAGAGACATCGCTCAGCACAGGCCGGTGCGCGTCGAACCCGAATCCGACGTGATGGAACTCGACGCGGCCGGAGAGTCGCTTGCCCGGATCGGTTTCGTTCTGCGTTTCCATCGGTTCCGCCAACACCTCCGCGATACGCCCCATCGACACGATTGCCTTGCCCGAGTCAGTGAGCACGCGGCCCATGTGACGGATCGGCCAGATGATCATGCTTTCGTATGTCAAAAACGCGAACAGCGTGCCGACCGTGATGTGACCCTCGATCGTCCACGTCGCGCCGACGATGAGCAGCAGGCAGATCTGTCCCAGGCAGATCAAATCCGAACCGCCGTAGTAGAGGCCGAGCAGGCCGATCAGCTTCTGGTTCAGGTCGCGGAACTCACGGTTCCGTTCGCCGAACTTGCCGATCTCGAATTCCTGTCGCGCGAATGCGCGCACGACGCGGATGCCCGTGAGATTTTCCTGCAATACGGTGGTCATTCGTGCCTCGGACTCGTCCACCTCGAGGAAGAGTTCCTTCACCCGTCGGAAGAAGATCACGGCCGACACGAGCAGGATCGGCATGGAGGCGAGTGACAACCACGCCATATCCGTGTCGAGCCAGAACAGGATCGGCAAAACAACCAGCAGCATCAGTATGGCGCGGCTGATCTCGATAACCTGTCCGGCGAGAAACACGCGTACCGTTTCCATATCGGACGAGCACCGTTGAAGAAGGTCTCCCGTATCCTGTTTGTCGTGATAGCTGCTCGCCAGGTGCTCCAGGTGGCTGAAGATCCTGTCGCGCAGGCGTCGAATAATGCCTTCGGACGCGATCGCGGAGCAGCGCCCGCGCACGTAGAGCAACATGCCGGCGAGCATTGTCATGAGGACAGTGCCGATGGCGGCGATCGCCATGTAGGTCATCAGGCCCGGCGCGCTGCCGAACGCCAGCATCTCGGCGATACGGTGAATCCACGGCGGGATGTCTGCGCCGTCCACGCCTTGTTCGACCACGTCGATAGCGAGTTTGCCGGCCAGCGGTGGGCCAAACATAAAGAGATAGCCGACCGCCATCGAAACGATCGCCATCGAAAAGACCAGGCGATAGTCGCGGGTCAATTGCCAAAGAAGGCGGGCGTTTACTCTGTCATTCACGATCCGAACTCCGTTCAAAATGCGGCACGATGCCGCGGCGATTGCCTGAGCGGGTGGATCCTGAGTTTAGTTTAGGACTCCTGGCACACTGACTTGTCGGTAAATGGCGTCTGTGGTGTTCAGGAATAGAGACCCGCTCCGAGGTTGTCGAGCGGGTGTCTGTGACACTTAGATGATCAGCACTCGCTCAACAGCCAAAAGCTGCACGATTGGGTGTAAGTTTGATTCCGAGCATCTGGGGTTTCCTCGATTTCGGGTCGACAGGAAAGTTCAAGTCGGGGAGCTTATACGCTTTTCGGAAAAAGGCAACCCCTTCGCAAAGGTGGTGTGCCGCGCCAGCTTTACTGCGCGAGCTATGGAAGGTATAAACCTCTGCCAAAGTGACTTAAATTCAGGAAGCTACCCATGAAGCTCTACAACTCCGTCGGCCCCAACCCCAAAGTCGTTCGCATGTTCATGGCGGAACGCGGTATCGAGATGGATACGGTCGAAGTCGACTTGATGAAAGGCGAAAACCGCCAGGCAGCGCACATGAAGCGCAATCCCTCCGGGCAGTGTCCGGCGCTCGAGCTCGACGACGGCAGCTTCATCGCCGAGATCATCCCGATCTGTGAATACCTGGACGAGAAGGCGGGGTCGTCCTCGCTGGTCGGCACAACGCCTGAAGAGCGCGCCGAGACGCGCATGTGGATGCGTCGCATCGACCTGCAGATTCTCGAACCGCTGGCCAACGGGTTCCGTTTCTCCGAGGGACTGCCGATCTTCAAGGATCGTGTTCGTACCATTCCCCATGCCGCCGACGACCTGAAGACGCTGGCGCAGGAACGGCTGACCTGGCTCGATGAGCAGATGTCCGGCAAACAGTACATCTGTGGCGATCGCTTCACTTTGGCGGACATCCTGCTGTTCGTGTTCCTCGAGTTCGGTGGCCAGGTCGGACAGCCCCTCAATACCGGCAACAAGAACATCGCCGCCTGGTATGACCGTGTGAAGGAACGCGCCTCTGCCTCAGCATAGGATCAGTTTTTCCGAGTTCGCTCGGGAGCTGAATGTCCATCAGGACCAGGTCAGCTACAACGAGATGATTCCGGCGATCGCCTACGATGAGGTCGGCAACGAACTGCCTCATCGTCCGGCGGCGCTCGAGATCGAAGCCACGGACGTCTACCGGCTGCTCCGGCCGTATCTCTCGGTTCGGTTTTTCGAGCAGTTCCGTGCCGTGATGCCGCTGGTCGTCTACCTGGCGCTGTTCCAGCTCTTTATTCTTCGTGAAACGATCGCCGAGGCCGGAACGATTACCTTCGGCCTCGTTGGCGTCATTGTCGGGCTGATGCTCTTCATGGAAGGGCTGAAAGTCGGCCTGATGCCGTTTGGCGAGGCGATCGGCATTACGCTGCCGGCCAAGGCAGCCCTCGCGGTTGTCATCGTTGTTGTGTTCCTGCTCGGGGTTGGCGTGACGTTTGCCGAACCCGCGATTGGTGCATTGCAGACAGCCGGCTCGCTCGTGTCGGTTGAGCGCGCGCCCTATCTCTACACCTTGCTGAACCATTTCACGATGCCTCTCGTCCTGGCAGTGGGCGTTGGGGTCGGGTTTGCGGCCGTGCTGGGCACTTTCCGTTTCCTCTACGGGATGAGCCTCAAGCCGTTCATCTTCTTCACCCTCGTGCCGCTGCTTGTGCTGACCGCGTGGATGGCGCTTCACCCCGAGCTCGCCAAAGTGTTGGGACTCGCGTTCGACTGCGGTGCGGTGACGACGGGCCCGGTGACCGTGCCACTCGTGCTGTCACTCGGGATCGGTATTGCACACGCGGCAGGGAAGGGCTCGGACTCATTGTCCGGGTTCGGAATCGTCACTCTGGCGTCACTGTTCCCGATTCTCGCGGTGATGGGCCTCGCGCTATATGTCGCCAACACCGTGACACCGGCCGAGATCATTATGGCGCACAGCACGGCCGGCGCCGGCGCACCGACGCCCTTTTACGACCAGACGCCCTGGGCCGAAATCATCGGCGGCCTGCGCGCAATCGTGCCGCTGGTACTGTTTCTCCTGTTCGTCATGGTCGTGCTCCTTCGCGTGCGTATGCGCCATCCCGGGATCATCGCGTTCGGTATTCTCCTGTGCGTAGCAGGCATGATCGTGTTCAATCTCGGCCTCTCATACGGACTCTCGAAGCTTGGTAGCCAGAGCGGGGGGTTGGTCCCGTCGGCGTTCACGCGGATCGACGCCGTGCCGTCGTCACCGCTTTATATGTTCGTCCTGGGCCTCGGCATCGCAGTGGGATTCGCCTGGGTCCTGGGATTCGGGGCGACCCTCGCTGAGCCCGCGCTCAATGCGCTCGGTATCACCGTGGAAAATCTCACGAACGGATCTTTTCGCAAGTCGACGCTGCTCTATGCGGTTTCGATTGGTGTCGGTTTCGGGATTGCGGCCGGCGTCGCCAAGATCATCTTCGATATTCCGATCGCCTGGCTCTTGATACCCGGCTACCTGGTTGCGGGTGCACTGACGGTCGTATCGAGCGAGGAGTACGTGAACATTGCCTGGGACAGCGCCGGTGTGACGACCGGGCCTGTCACGGTACCGCTTGTGCTGGCGATGGGCCTGGGATTCGGCAACGCACTCGGCGCGGTCGAAGGCTTCGGTATACTGTCCATGGCCTCGATCGGCCCGATTATTGCCGTGTTGGGCACAGGACTCTATATTCGCTGGAAGATTGCGCGTCGCTACGCGCGGGACCAGCCAAGAGCGGGGATCTGATGAGCCGGGACCTTACCATCCTGACAGACGTGTCGCTGATCACATGCATCGTGCAGCGCGGCAAGGCGGACAAGGTCGTCCAGACGGCGCAGGAGGCGGGCGCGTCGGGCGCTACCATCTATTACGGGTATGGCAGCGGCGTGCGTGAGCGGCTGGGTGTCCTGGGCCTCGCTATCGACGTCGAGAAAGAGATCATTACGGCGATGGTTGCGGACGACCAGGCCGACCGAATCTTCGAGCGGATGTATTTCGCAGCAGAACTGGATGTGCCCGGCAACGGGGTGATCTATATGACGCGCCTGGAGAAGGCGGCCACGTTCATTCCCAAAGACATTCTCGATCGCGTGCATGCGAAGGGCAGCCACAGGCCATGATTGACGTTCGTGCCGACACGCGTCTCATCACTTGTATTGTGCCGCGGGGCAAGGCGAAGGGAATCCAGCGAATGCTGGTGGACGACTATGACATTCTCGATGCCAACTTC
>JAGRIN010000076.1 GCA_020443245.1 Pseudomonadales bacterium | reverse complement strand
CGAGCTGTCAGGGCCAACGCCAACGAGAAGGGAAACCGTTTTCTTCAGCTCTGCCGTCTCGGTATCGGGACGATTGACTTCTACGCCGGTTTCCTTGATGAACGTTGCAGTCACGATGAAGAAGATCAGCATGATGAACACGACGTCAAGCATCGGTGTCAGGTCAGCGACCTTGTCCTCGGACTCCTGGGAAATTCTTCTTGCCATAGAATTATAGACACCAAGGACGGATCAGTGATCCATCGTCAGCGTATCCTCCATATAATCACACTCCGCGGCGACCTTGGACGCAAGGAACGTGTTCGCCAGAACCCCCGAGAGGGTGGCCACCATCCCGGACATCGTCGGGATTGTTGCGGCCGACACACCTGCCGCCATTGATCGAGCGTTACCGCCGGAATAGGTCATCGCCTCGAACACCTGCACCATACCCGTCACCGTCCCGAGGAGCCCGAGAAGCGGCAGCAGGGAGATCAGGGTCTTGATCAGCGACATGTTGGCGTTGACCTTGATGTTGACTTCGGAGATCAGCCGCTGGCGGATCATGTGGGCATTCCAGGACTTGCGCTCAGGACGGCCTTCCCAGTAAGTCAGGGCCTTGCCGACATCCTTGCGGTGTTCGGTATTGATGAACCATACACGTTCGAAAATCACCGCCCACATGATGAAGGTGGCGCCGGCGATGAGCCAAAGCACATCGCCGCCAGCTTCCATGAACGATCGAATTGCGAGGATTATCTCGTCCATGTGTTACTTCCCGGCACTGGACTCTGCGTGTTCCGCGATGAGTCCGGCGCTCTGTTCGGTCAGGATGTGCATGATGTTCTGTGCACGGCCATTGACGAGGGCGTGCAGCAGCACGGTCGGGATTGCGACGCACAGACCTTCAACCGTCGTAATCAGCGCCTGGGAAATACCACCCGCCATTGTCTTGGGATCGCCGGTACCGAACAGCGTGATCGCCTGGAACGTCGCGATCATACCGATAACCGTACCGAGCAGACCAAGGAGCGGCGCAACCATGGAGATGATCTTGATGAACGCGATACGCGCGTTGATCGAAGGCTGCTCCTTCAGGATTGCCTCGTCGAGTTTGAGCTGGAGGGTCTCGGAATCGACATCCTTGTTCTCGTGGTAGACCTGGAGCACACGGCCGAGCGGGTTGCCCTTGTCCGGCGTCGAACTGGTCATTTGCTTCTTCACGCGGCTGCCGGTGAGGAACAGCGTAATGAAACGCTCGATCGACAACAGCACCGCGATGATACCCAGTGCGAGGATGACATAGCCAGGCAGGCCGCCCTGCTGGATACGCTCTTCAAGATCGGGCACCTGGACCTGCAGCGAGAGCAGCTGGCCACGTGTCGGGTCGAGGCCGAAAGGCACGAAACCACTGGTCGCCGCTTCCAGATCGGCTGCGCTGGAAACGAAGCGCGAGGCCGGTTGACGGGGGAGTTCCTTGACGACCTTCTTGTCTGCGTCGTAAACAACGTATTGGCCGTCGCTAACCAGGTTGAAAGTACCGACGCGGACAACGTCCTGCTCGACTTCTTCACCATTCAGTTTGACGACCTTGGCCTTGAACTTGGTCACTTTGCCGGATTCGGTCGCTTCGCGCTGGAGCTCGGCCCACAGGCGCTCGATCTCATCGATCGTCGCCAGCTTGGAACTGCGTCCCATGGACTGTGCGAATTCTCCGAGCCACTTGCCGCGACCGGGGTACTCGACACTGACGATAGAGTTTTCAACGACGCCCTGGGTGTCACCGCTCACCTGCTGCAGCACACCAAACAGTTCACGCAGCGAACCGAGCCTTTTCGACAGGATATCCTGGAGGCCTGCGAGTTCCTGTTCGTTCTTTTCGAACTGGGTCTCGAGGCGCTCACTTCGCGCTTCTTCTTTCTTCTGTTCGTCCTTGGCGTCCTGGACCGCCTGGGCCTGGCGCGCCTTGTCCCGCAAAAACTCCTGCTCGCGTTGCTTGATCATCTTGCTGTTCATGACGCGACCGTCCTGAACCATCTTCAGGAGTTCTTCCAGGCTCTTTGCTTCAATCTTGTCTTCCGCCGCATTTGCAGCGCCCGTCAGCATGAGGCCGACCGTGATAAGTGCCAATGTGATCTTTTTCATTACTTAGACTCCGGCGCCGGGGTGGGGAGAATTACGAGGGATGCGGTTTGAGTCTTGCCGGCAATACGGATACCTTCCCGTACCCCTGCGCGATACTCGTCACCGAGAATCTTCCAGCTTCGGGATTCCCTGTCCCACGCACCGGTTACTTCTCCGTCCGGGGTCTGGAACACAAGGGCAACCCTCCCCCATTTCAGCACGTCCACCTGGCGGGACTTGCCATCCAGTTCAACAAAATCCGTGTAGGTTTCGATGGTGGAACCGTAGGTATTTTCCACCTGGTAGGCCTGGAGCACCTGGCTGAATTTCTCAGCCACGGAGACGTCTGCGCGCTCCATCGTCTCCTTCAGAAATTCGATCCTGTTTCGCCGCTCTGTCATCAGAAACGGCAGGTCAAGCTCAACGAACTTCTCGAGGTTGTCGATCATTCGTTCGATCAGTGGGCCGATCTGGCGCTCAATCACAGTGACCTCGTCGATCGACTGGTTGAGTTCCTTCATCTCGGATTCCTGATTCCTGATCAAGCGTTCCTGTTGAAGGTTGTAGACCTTGAGTCCGTCAACAATCTTCATCACTTGCTTGTATTGCGTCAGAAGGTCTCGGGTTTGGTCCTTGATCTCATCGATCTTGGCCTGGGACTTGCGACCGTCCTGTGTAGTTGCCTGCCGAACACCCAGGACGTCGTCTAGGGACTGGGCATTCACCTGGCAGGTGACGATAGCCGCAAGCAAAAACGCGAATGCGTGCAATGCGCGGCTAATCTGATGCTCTTTCATTGCGATACCTACTATTCAGGATTTGTTGCTCTTATAAATAATTTGACGGCTCAACCGGTTTCAGCTTCCGTAACACGCAAGCTCTGTACCGGCCTGACCCGTCAACGCCGACAGAATGTAGAAGCACGGGTGGTTTGTCAAGTTGGCCCCGGGTTTTTAACGGACGCTTAAAAATCCCTGCAGGCCAGTCATTTAGGCGCTTTCCGACGTGCCAGGCAACAAAGTCCTCGTATCCTTTTACACAGTAAACGCAGCGAACGGCCAAACGGGTTTGTCACTCGTCGGGGCTTGATCTGAACAACGTTTTGTGGCTTTCAGCCGAGACAAACGCGGACTCGTCACGCAGGTCCGCGTCCAGGGCAAATCCGGCACGGACCGCCGGACGCGACATCAGCCGTTCATACCAGGCACCGACAGACGGAAAATCGTCCAGCGATTGGCCATGTCGCTCGTGCCGGAAGATCCACGGCAGGCAAGCGATATCCGCGATCGAGTAACTGCCCGCGATCCAGGACTTGCCCGAGAGATGATGCTCGAGCACACCATAGAGCCGCCTGCACTCATTGGTATAGCGCGCGATCGCAGGTTCAATCGGCTCCGGTGCATAGAGACGAAAATAGTGCGCCTGCCCCGCCATCGGGCCAAGACCGCCCATCTGCCAAAAGAGCCACATGAAACATGTCAGCCGCAGACGCGGGTCGTCAGGTATGAAACGCCCCGTCTTTTCCGCGAGATACTGCAAAATCGCACCAGATTCGAACACCGCGAACGGCTCGCCACCGAACGACGGTTCGTGATCGACAATGGCAGGCACCCGGTTGTTGGGAGAGACGAGAGCGAACTCGTCAGTGAACTGGTCCCCCCGAGTAATGTCGATCGGCACGACGTCGTACGAAAGTCCGAGTTCTTCGAGGAGAATCGCCACCTTCCAGCAATTCGGTGTCGGCCAGAAGTGGAAGGTGACGGGTTTCACGGCCAGTGCCTAACGAGCAAGATGTGTCGCGAAGAAGGCCATGGTTTTCGAACGAGCGGCCTTTGCCGCATCGGCATCGTAGCTCGCGCGGTGATCGCAGTTGAATCCGTGGTCAGCCTCATAGACATTCACATCGACTTCGGGATGCGCCGCGCGCACCTTGTCGACGTCGGACAACGGGATGTGCGCGTCCTTGTCGCCAAAATGCAACATGGTCGGCACCTTCGGCTTGACGTCGAGTTGCGTCGCGATTCCGCCACCATAATAGCCGACAGCGCATGACAGGCCGGTCGCACGCCCCGCGCACAGCCAGGTCATCAGGCCCCCGAAACAATAGCCGACCACGCCAACCTTGCCGAATTGCCCGGCGTAGTCGATCGCCGCCTGCAGGTCCTTCATGGTGTTGGCGGGATCGAGCTTGCCGCGGGCAATGCCGGCGCCGGTGGTGATATCGTCGCCCTCGTATCCGAGTTCCACGCCCTTCTGGAAGCGATCGAAAATGGCCGGTGCGACGGCCACGTACCCGTCCGCGGCAAAGCCGTCTGTCACTTCCCGGATATGTTTGTTCACGCCAAAAATTTCCTGGATCACAACAATCGCGCCGGTGGCCTCCTTCCCGGGCCGCGCAACATAGGCGTCAAGTTCAAAGCCGTCTCCGGCAGTCAGGGTTACATGCTCTCCCATTGTCCTCTCCTCATTTTGTTTCAGATGACTTGCACGACGAACTCGGGACCCAGGGTCTTCGCCGCGGATTCGCTGGTCACGACTGCGCGCGCCATATCGCCGGTAAGTCTCTCGCTCGCCACACGCTTCACGTCGTCCACAGTGACTCTCAGGATAGCAGCACGGACTTGCCGGCGATGCGCCGCGTCACGACCGAACAACTCATTGTGAAATGCCTGCCGTGCCCGACCCGCAGGTGAGCCTGGTGCATCGATCGAACTGACGAGGCCGAGAATGGCCTCTTCGATGAGGTCGAACGAAATGTTCGAATCGATGAGCCACTGGATCGACGAGCGGAACGCGTCGAACGTGGCGCCCAGGTTCGGGTCCCGGTAGGAATAGAACCGGAACACACCGTTCGATGCGTCGTGACTCGCGCCGCCGCCGTAAGCACCACCCTGTTCTCGCAGGACGCGGTGCAGGAAACCGTTGCGAAGCACGCCCGCCAGCACGGAAAAGACCGCGCTGTCCGGATGGCCTTCGGGCACCGACGCCACCGCCGCGCCACAGAAATTGACCTGCGTATTGGTGACCCATGCTTGTTCGGGCACCGGTTTCGGCAGGGGCATTTCACCAGCGAACCCGCCGTCGCGCCATCGGGCATCGGGCCAGGCTTCCAGCAGCCGACCGACTGCATCATCGACAAAGCCCTCGTCGGCGACCACGAGGAACTGCCGGTCAGCGTCAAGAATCGATTCGTGCAGCGATCTCAGGGTCGCGATAAAAGCATCGAGTTCCCCGTCGTCGCTCAACCCGTCGTCAAGTGCCCTGAGGCGCTTGATGCCAGCGAGGCCCGACAGTTCATGATTGAGATGCGAAACCGGAGAATAGTTGCTGGCCGCCGCCGTCATGGCAAGCGCCTGGGCATTCCCGGTAATGCCGCCTTCGCGTCGTACGCGCATCTGTTTGACGAGATCACGCACGCGGCCCCGTTCATCCCAATCGGGTGCGCACAAGGTACGGCGCATCAGCGCGGTCATCGCGCTGAACCTGGGGTTCAGGGTCCGGGAAGAAAACGTGACGAACGAGCGCAGCTTGCGAGCGTCCGTGGTTTCACCTCGGAACGTCGCATAGCAACTGATCCCACCGGTCTCACTGTGCTGCTCATGCTGCGTGACGAGATATCCCGCGCCGCCGGACCCGATCTCGGTCACGATGCTGGTCCACCACGGCAGTGCCCGGAACGCCTCCGGCGATAGCGCCGGCATGTTGGTGATGACCTGGTGGTACGCAATGCCGTTGGTCCCGGCACGATACGCAGTGATCCTCGGAGCATCCGGACGTGAAAGGGTGACAGGCGCCGGGATATCGATATCCATGGGGACATCCTCAATGCCCACGCGCGGCAATACACTGATGTCTTCTTCAGCGTTCTGGCGATCCAGGAGATCCCGGGCGCGCAGGACAACTTCACGCCTGGCAGCTTCATCCAGGCTGGACTTGATCGCTTCCAGTCGCTGCCGCTCGTCCTCTGCCTCGGATTCGGCAAGTTCCGTATCCGGGTACTGGACGAGTGTCACCCGATGCGGATTGTCCAGCAGCAGATCACGGACAAGGCCCTTCACAAACGCCGGGTCACGCACCTGTTCACGCAACTCGACAAGGACAGGATCAAGGTCCAGCAGCGCGATCGGGTCACCGCGATGAATCGCGGCGGACATACACGAGAACATGAGTTGCAGGCCGAACGGCGCGCTGTCGCCACCGATTTCGCGTTGACTCAACTCGAGTTGGTGAAGGCACGCTTCGAGCTTGTCCTGCGCGATACCCTCCTCGGCGACACGCTCCAGCGTTTCGAGCACAAGGCGCTCGATCTCCTCAGCATGCTCCGCCTCGCTGCCTTCGACCCCGACCATGAAACTCATTTCATGGCTCGTCTCCTCCAGGCCGGAAAGAGGCGAAACTGCGCCGGCAAGTGGACAGGTCTCGAGTGCCTGCCGCAGCGGCGATGCGCTGGTATCCAGCAGTGCATCTGACAGCAGACTGCACCGCAGGAGCATGGCGAGGTCCGTGTTCTCGCCGAGAAGCCAGGCCATGACAATGTGGGTCTTACCCCGGGTTCCCTCTTCGTCCTCGATCGCATAAGGCGCCGATACACGCAACGGTTCAGACAAGCGCCGTTCGGTCGTGACGGCAATGTGCGAAGTGCTTCGCGCAAAGTTCGACAGTGCGGCATCCATCTTCTCCTGCACTTCTGCCGCCGGCACGTCGCCAAATGTCATGAAGACGGCATTGGAGGGATGGTAGTGCGAGGAGTAGAACGACTTGAGACCGTCGTAGGTCAGTTCGGGAATGTGACGCGGATCCCCGCCACTGTTGTAATGATAGGTCGTGGTCGGATAAAGGTGTTCGCGCAGTGTCTCGTACACCACCGAGATGGCTGAACTGCTGTCGCCTTTCATCTCATTGAAGACAACACCCCGGTAGACGAGCGGTGTTGAATCATCGTCGGGATTTTCGAATTCGATTCGACAGCCTTCCTGCGCGAAGTCGCGGGGATCGAGTCGCGAGAAGAACACGGCATCGAGATACACGTCCAACAGGTTGAAGAAGTCCTTGCGGTTCTGGCTCGCAAACGGATACGCCGTGTAGTCCGATGTCGTGAACGCATTCATGAACGTGTTGAGCGACCGACGGATCATCCAGAAAAACGGATCACGAACAGGGTAGCGTTCGCTACCGCACAACACCGTGTGTTCGAGAATGTGAGCGACGCCGGTCGAGTCCATCGGAACGGTCCGGAACGCAACCATGAATACATTCTCATCGTACGCGCTCGCGAGATGGTAGTGTGCGGCGCCGGTCTGGATATGCTCATACTCGTGAACCGTGACACCCAGTGTCTCGATTCTTCGCTCGCGCTTTTCCCTGAATGCCCCATGGGCAGCCGGGCTGGCTATGGCGCTCATACCAGGCTCGCGCCTCCATCCAGGATGATCGACTCGCCCGTGATGATCGAGTGTCCCTCGATCAGTGCAACGATGGATTCGGCAACCGATTCCGGCGTGCAGGTTCGACGCAGTGGTGCGCGCTCTTCCGCGGCGGACTTCGCGCGCTGGTAGGTTTCCGGTCCCAGTCCTTGTTCCAGCCACTCGCCGGCAATAAAACCGGGACAGACCGTATTCACTCGAATCTCAGGACCAAGCACCCGCGCGAGGGATTTCGTCATGGTGATGAGCGCACCCTTTGAGGCTGCGTAGGCGATCGAGCTGCCGACGCCGCGTACCCCGGCGATCGAGGACACATTGACCACCGCTCCGTCGCGGCTCGCACGAAGCGCCGCTTCACAAGCGCGCACCATCTGGTATGGACCCACGACATTGACGCCATAGATGCGAAAGAAATCATCCTTCGAAAGACCAGCCAGGTTACCGTGGGCATTGAATTTGGTCGTACCGGCGTTATTGACGAGCGCATCGATGCGACCAAACTTCGCGAGTGTCTCGTCCACCATCTTCTTGCATGCGTCGTCGTCCGATACGTCCGCCTGGCAAACCAGCACGTCGCCGCCCAGCGTCCGGCACTCCTCCGCCACGCGCGCCGCGGCATCGGCGCTGCTGGCATAGTTGATCACAACACTGGCGCCACGGCCGGCGAGCAGGCGTGCCGTCGCCGCCCCGACGCCGGACGACGAGCCGGTAATGATGGCAACCGAACCTTCGAGCTTCATGCCTCCTCCTTCGGATACTCGGCGTGAAAGCCGGTCCAGTAGTCGTCGATGGTCTGCTTCATCTCACGGTGAAGCAACAGGATCGTCAAGAGATTCGGTAACGTCATGAACGCGATGGTAATGGCCGAAACGAGCCAGACCAGCGAGGTATCGGTAATCGCCGCAAGGAAGAATCCCGCCACATACAAGACACGATACGGAACGACCGACCTGACGCCAAAGAGATAGGTCATGGCCCGGTCGCCGTAGTAAGACCATGCAACCGCAGTGGAGAACGCGAACAACACAAGCCCGATCGAGACAATGTACTGTCCGTACTCGCCAAAGAGGCCGCGCGTGAAAGCCTTGGACGTCAAGTCGACAGAATGGATGAGGGACTTGCCGCGCAGGCTCACATCGTCCGCAATGTTTCCGTTCGTGACAGTCAGGGAGCCGGTATAGGGGGCACCTTCCTTTGTCACGACGACATCTTCTGCCACCGACCGGTTGTGTATCAGGGTGATGTCGTCATCCGTAATGCGTCCGTGGATGACCGACAGGTTGCCGTTGTAAGGCTTCACGGTGTCAGCGTCGAGAGAGAAGCTCAGGTGCTGGAAGAGGAGCTGGCGCTGCGCGGCATCGTGCTCGCTGTAGATACCTTCGATGACCTCCGTGTCGAACGCCTGGAAATCGTTCTCGAATTTCTCCGTCCAAACGCCGGAAGCGAGGATCACGAGTCCGGTGAGCGAACAAATAATAATAGTGTCGAGAAACGGCTCGAGAATCGACACCATGCCCTCGGATACCGGTTCATGCGCTCGTGCTGCGGCGTGCGCGATCGGTGCCGATCCCTGCCCTGCCTCATTGGAGAACAGCCCGCGCCCCACGCCACGGTTAAAGGCGTATGCGAAGCTGGCGCCCAGGAATCCACCAGTGGCGGCCGTGCCGGTGAATGCATTGGCAAACACCGCAACGAACGACTCACCGACCTCGGGCAGGTGCGTCACGATCACGGACAGCGCTCCCACGACATATATAGTGGCCATCAGCGGCACGATTTTCTCGGCCACCTGGACGATACGACGAATTCCACCCAATACGACCAGGGCCAGCAGCGTCGCGAGCGCGGCGCCTGTCATCCAGGCCGGTACACCGAAGGTCGTTTCAATCCCGCTTGCGATGTTGTTGCTCTGGGGCAGGTTTCCCGAGCCGAAGGAACTGACGACGGTGGCAACGGCAAAGAAGATCGCGAGCCACTTCATGTTGAGACGACGTTCCATCACATACATCGGCCCCCCGACAATGTGGCCCTGCTCGTCGACTTCCCGATATTTGTGCGAGAGCGTCACCTCGACAAACTTGGTGGTCATGCCGAAGAAGGCGGTCATCCACATCCAGAACAGGGCCGCCGGACCACCCAGGTAGATGGCCAGCGCGACGCCCCCGATATTTCCCGTTCCGACTGTCCCGGAGATCGCCGTGGAAAACGCCTGGAAGTGGCTGGCGTCGCCCTCATCGCCTTCGCGGTCGTATTTGCCGCGAATGATCCGGAGCGCGTGTCCGAAAAAGCGGATCTGCGGAAACTTCAGGTACAACGTGAAGAAAATCCCGGTTCCCAGCAGTACAAAGGGAAACCAGGCTGCAGACCCGAGCCAGCTGTCGATCAGGTTCAGGATATTGGTCAACTGTTCCAAGCAGTACCTCGACACAAGTCAGGGTGATAGAAGCAACTGACCATACCAAATATGACGCAGGCGCTCTATGCCGTTACCGGCTCGCGCATCGTGACGAACTCCTCGGCAGAGGTCGGGTGTATCCCGACCGTCGAATCAAAGACCGCCTTGGTCGCGCCAGCCTTGATCGCCACAGCGATGCCCTGGATGATCTCGCCCGCATCCGCACCAACCATGTGCACCCCGATGACCTTGTCGGTGCTCCGCTGTACCACCATCTTCATCATGGTGCGCTCGTCACTGCCGGAGAGCGTGTGTTTGAGGGCACGAAACGCTGTGCGATACACGGCAATATCATCGCCATAACGCTCACGCGCTTCTTCCTCAGTCGGTCCGACAGTACCAATGTTCGGTTGGCAG
>JAGRIN010000075.1 GCA_020443245.1 Pseudomonadales bacterium | reverse complement strand
GGGTGCGGGCCTTCCTTGGTCAACGTCCGTTTTGCCAGGCCACCGCCGGCGGTGTTACACAGAAAATGTACCGAACCGAGTTTGGCCACGGCCTCGTCGATCGCCTTCTCGGTACCTTCGTAGTCCATCACGTTGCACGGATGAAAGGAGCAACCGAGGCGCTCTGCGACTTCGGCACCCTTGGAGGTCGGGAGGTCCAGGATTGCGAGCTTGCCACCCTTCGCCTTCCACATTTCCGCGGTGGCGAGCGCCATGCCGGACGCGCCGCCGACGAAGATCCCGTTGTGGTCTTTGATTTCCATGGAGTTTCCTTCCAGTCAGTCTTGAATCGATGGGCGAAGTCTACCGTTTCGCCTCCGGCAAGCCCAGCTTGCCCTGACTGGCCAGTTGACGTCCCGGGCGCTGGTCCATACCTTTGAAGCAACCACGGTCAACAGGAGACAATCCTCATGCGCATGACGCGCCATCACCTTGCACGCCTCGCGGGGCTCGTCCTGCTCGGCTGGACAACGCTGGCGCTGGCCGCCGCGAACGACGAGTGGACACGTCCGTTTCCCGCAGTGCATATCGTTGGCAACCTTTATGCGGTTGGCACCTACGACCTGCAATCGTTCCTGCTCACCTCGGACGAAGGTCACATCCTCATCAACACCGGGCTCAAGGATTCGACCGCACAGATTCGCGCCAACATCGAGTCGCTGGGTTTCAGGCTCGAAGACGTCAAAATCCTGCTGACGATGCAGGCACACTTCGATCACACCGCCGCACTGGCAGAGATCAAGTCGCTGACGGGCGCGCAGATGTGGGCAACAAAGAAGGATGCACGGGTACTGGAGGATGGCGGCGCCAGTGACCCGCACTTCGGTGGCAATCCCGTCACGGCCTTCGCACCCGTCAAAGTCGATCGCATCATCAGGCAAGGCGACGTCATCACGCTGGGGAAGACAACGCTTACCGTCTATGAACATCCCGGCCACACCGAAGGCAGTTCATCCTATGGCATGACGGCGAGCGAGGGCGGCAAGACTTACAACGTACTGATCGCCAACATGGGCACCATCAACCCCGGCAAGCGGCTCTTCCTGAATCCGACCTATCCGGGGTGCGGCAGGGACTTCGCCGAAACCTACGCGGCGCAACGGGCGATGAACCCGGACATCTGGGTCGCTGCACACGCAAGCCAATACGGACTCCACGACAAGTACAAACCGGGCCAATCCTATAGCCCGGAGACATTCGTCGATCCCGACGGTTTCCACGCAGCGGTCGAGAAGCTCGACCAGATCTTCCTGCGCCAGGTGCTGGCCGAACAACTGGAAGGTGAGCAGAGCTAGTTAGTGGCGGAGGTCTCTCGCGGCTCAACGCGAATCAGTATCTCGTTCGTGCGGAACCATGAAGGTACGATCGGCGGGTTGTAGCGCGCCCACATCGACTCGCCCACCGGTCTCCACGCCGACAAGCCGCGAGCGATTTCTCGCAGCCGCTTCTCGTTCTCACGATACTTCTTCTCGCTCCACCCGCCCTTGTAACGGATTGCGGCAAACGTGGCGCCTGCCACGCGCTCGAGTTCCACGTCTTGACTGGTCGGCTTCGGCAGGTCCCCGATGGCATATTTCCCCGGCATCATGAACATCACCCAGAACGCACCATCGGTTGCCGGGACAGGCGCCTGCATGACCGGCGCCGTCATCGAGATCTTCTCTTCACTCGCATTGTCGCCAAAGATGTACCCTGCCAGCCGCCGGAACGCGATGTTACCGGCTTGTTCAAAGTCACCATCGACTCTCGTCCGCGCCACAATCATGGGTTCGTAGCGCCGGATCTCGATATCACCGTGGGTCTCGATAACCTCGTACTTCGGCTTTTCGATCGCCATGGCGTCGCTCCCCGAAGCGCTCAGGAGGATAAAAAAGATGGCAGGAAGGATGCGCATGGCCGTGTTTAGACCAATTGTGTCAGTCATTGATACGACGATCGGTGCGGCCTGGATCATCGGTTTCCGTCAGTCGGTCAACACGATGGAATCTGCGCCCTCCGCCTCGATTCGCCACTGCGTCGACGTCAACGCATCCAGGAAACGACTATCGTGGCTCACGAGAAGCATGCCGCAGGAACACGCAGCCAGCGCGGCTTCGAGCGCTTCGACCGAAGGCAGGTCCAGGTGGTTGGTCGGCTCGTCCAGGATGAGCAGGTACGGCCGCTTCGTCATACCCAGCGCGAGCAGCAACTTGCGCACTTCACCGGGGCTGGGTTCGTTGCTGTCGAGCAGTTGTGCCGGGCGCGAGCCGAGGCAGCTCACCACCGTCATGGCATGACCCAGTTCATCCTTTGGCAATGCTTTGACGTCGGCAAGCACTTTCGCACCCTGGGCGGCCGTGAGTTCCTGCGGCATGTAAATAATGCGTTCGGCTTCGACATTGAGGTTCGCGCGAATGAAATCGAGCAGCGTGGACTTGCCGAGGCCGTTGGCTCCCGTCAGGGCGATACGATCGGCAGGTCGCATGACGAGGTCCGGGTAACGCAGCCTTCGCGCATCACCCATCGGCAACTCACCGGCCGGCAACGAGAAAAGTGTGTCGCGCTTGCACACCGTGCCAGGGAGTTCGATGCCGACGCGATAGGTTTTCTCCACTGTTGCATCTTCTGCAGCTTGCTCTGCCCTTTCTATCCGACCCTCGAGTTGACGCAGGCGCTTGCCGCCACCACCGTCGGTCACGCGCATGTGGTGGATCTTGCCCTTGGCGTCGTGGTCCTTGTTCGAAATACCGCGCTTGGAACGTGCCCGGTGCGACTTCGCTTCCTGTTCGCGCCGCACCGTCTCCTCGCGCCGAAGTGCATTGCGATCACGCACCGCTTTCTCTCGCACGCGCGATGCGGTGGCCGCCTCGACTTCGCGTGTCGCCTGCATCGCCGAGTAACCACCGGGATACATCGTTGCGCCGCCGGGCGAGAGCCACAGGCATTGTCCGCAAATCTCATCGAGCAACTGCCGGTCGTGACTGACGATCAGGCCGATACCTGTATAGCGGGACAGTGCGTTCAGTAGCCGGCTCCTCGCGTCGGCGTCCAGGTGGTTGGTCGGCTCGTCAATCGCGAGGACATCCGGATTGCGCCATAACGCAGCGCCGATCTGTGCGCGCTTGCGTTCACCGTGGCTCAGCGTCTCCCAGCGTTCGAGCACGTCCCATTCGATGCCAAGCGCACCGCGCAAGGCAAACACCGGCGCGCCGGTATCGTCCAGCATGCGCTCGAGATCGCCAGGCGGCTCGTCGGTTCTTTGCGCACAATAGATCGCATTGTCCGCACCGTCGATGGTCCCCGCGTCAGGTGAAAGCAGGCCGGTCGCGAGTTGCAGCAAGGTTGATTTGCCGGCACCGTTCGGTCCCACCACACCCGTGAATCCCTTCGGGAAACTGGCAGTGAGATCGGTGATAACCGGTTGGGGCGCGGATGGGTATGAAAAGTCGACGCCGCGAATCGACAAAGTCTCGTGAGGCACAGGCCCTCCTTCATGTCAGGTGTAAGTGACCGAACAATGTGGAGTTACTGGTTTTTCACTGGACCTCTCATCGAAGTGGCTATGCGCGGAGGCCATTATAGTGAATCAGATCGTGCTGTCTAATGCCTGCGCGCAAGCGTCTGCCGCCACTGGTGCGTTACAATGCGCCAATGCCTGATTACATCTACCATCTCGCACCGTCCGGGTTGTGGGCGGATGCCCTTGCGAGGCGCGAAACCTACTACCCGGAAACTTACGAAGACGACGGCTTCACGCACGGCACATCGGATACGGCGCTCCTGCTCGATGTCGCCAATCACTTCTATCGCAAGTCCAAAGGTGATTGGATCTGCCTTGCGATGACCGAGGAGAGCCTCTCGCAAACAGGCGTCGAGGTCCGGTTCGAGCCGCCTGCGGCGGTTGGCGACGTCGACGGCAAAATTGAAGGCTCGGAAGCCGTCCTCTTCCCGCATCTATACGGCGGGATTCACCCGGACGCCGTCGTCGAGACGCTCGACGTCCTGCGCGGTCCGCTCGGCCAATTCATGTCGATCGGCCCGGGCCGGTGACGTCGTGGCGTTGATCCATCTTATCGAGGGTCCGATCGGCGCCGGCAAGTCGACCTATGCGCGGGCATTGGGCGATCGGCTCGGTGCACCCTACTTCTGCCTCGATGAATGGATTGCGCGACTGTTCATTCCGGATCGGCCACCCGGCGCCGATGCCGCCTGGTACCTGGCGCGCAAGGATCGATGCGTCGAGCAGATTTGTGATGTCGCACTCGCAGTGTTGAGAGCCGGCAAGGACGTCGTGCTGGAACTGGGACTCCTGCGCAGCGCCGATCGCGCATCGCTGTATGAGTGGGCGGACGAAGCGGGCTTCGAAGTGCGCGTTTACGTACTCGATGCCCCCCTGCACATCCGTCGGGAGCGCATCCGGCTTCGCAATCTCGAACGCGGCCCGACGTGGTCGGTGGATGTCACGGAAGAGATGTTCGAGCGATCCTCAGGCTGGTGGGAGCCGCCGGACGATACCGAATACGCCACGCGGACGATCCTCGACATCGAACAGGCCTGACGGATCAACGTGGCTCACGCCACGTTCAGCGCGTCTCCCAAAGCCCGCAGGAAGCTCTCGTTCAACCGGCGGCTCACCCGTGCAGTCGGCACGAAAGTGTCGCCACCGTGATAAAGCCCGGGAAATAGTGCGAATTCACAAGGAACATCTGCTTGCACAAGTCGGCGGGCGTACTCGATGTCTTCGTCCCTGAAGAGATCTTCGGACCCGACGCAAATGAAAGCAGGCGGCAAGCCCCTGAGATCAGTAGCGCGTGCCGCGGCGGCATAGGGTGAGGCATCCGCGCCTGGCGTCCCGCCGAGGTACATCTCCCATGCCCGGAACGACGTGCCCTGGTTCCAGACCGGATGGTTTTCAATCTGGCCAGAATCCGTGGAATGGAGGTTGTCGATCATCGGGTAGAGCAGCAACTGGAACTTCATCTTCGGCCCACCACGGTCGCGCGCCATCAGGGCGACGCCCGCTGCCATGCCGCCACCCGCACTGGCACCGCCAATCGCAATCCGCATGGGGTCGATGTTAAGCAGGTCGCTCTGCGCCACCATCCACTCGAGCACCCCATAGCAATCGTTGGCACCCGCAGGAAAGGGATGTTCCGGGGCGAGCCGATACTCTACCGAAACAACGGTGCAATCCAGCGACGCCGAGATGACGCGAGCCCGCTCGTCCGCGGCGCTACCGATGATGTAGCCGCCGCCATGAATCCACATCACAGCGGGTTGGTTCGCGCGCTTGCTCTTGCGATAAATGTGGACGCCGACTTCGCCGTCCGGCGTAATCACTTTATCAACGGTCTCCATCACCTCGACGGCCGACGGCGGGCGCGGCCTGCTCGCCAGTGTCGCGCGCACTTGCTGCACATTCTCGCGCGTTATCTCGAGGTTCGGGAGTTGTTCGATGGCGGGTAGCAGTTCAGGGTCGATCTTGTTGTAGTCGAGCAGCATGCGTGCAAAGGCTCCGTCAGTTCACCACCCCGAAACATAAGCGATTCCCAAGACGTTGTATATTTCGGGTCGCAGTCAGTTGGATACGCGGCGTGCGACTTCGAGAAAACGGTCGGCGTGATCGAGGTTCACCATGTCGACCCCGGAGGTGAGGATTGCCTCGTAGGCGGAGATGGAAAACGGCCGTTGAAGGATCATGCTCTTCACGCCGGAGGCCCGGCAGGCCTCAGCCATCGCCTCGCTCATGTTGGCGAGGGAGAACTCGACGATGCGGGCCCCATACTCTTTACGCGCGTGAGCGACCTGGTCGGGCCGGTTGACGTTGATCTTGAGCGCGAGATGAGGCGCCAGCTCATGTAACGCGCGCGCGAATTTGTCTCGACCGAACCAGAAAAAGCACTCATCGACAAGGCCACGGGCCTCGACGAGCCGCACGAGTTCCGGCAAGTCGGCAAATTTCACATCGAAGAAGAGTTTGACGCGGTGATCCACCCACAGAAGAAATTCGTCAAGCCGGGGAATTCGCGTGCCGGCAAACCCGGGCCCGAACCAGCTTCCGCAATCAAGCCGGTCCACGTCATCGCTGTCCAGTTCGTAGATCTTCGCGTTGACGCCGGTCGTACGCTCGAGGTCGGGACCATGGAAGACATACATCACGCCGTCCCGGCTGGTGTTCACGTCAATCTCCAAATAGTCGACGCCCCACTCGATGCAGCGCTCGGCACTGGCATAGGTATTTTCCGGCGCATATTCGTTGGCGCCGCGATGGCAGACGATCTCGATCACGTGTTCGCGCGTCATCGCATCATGCTCAGAATGAACGCGGCATCCCGAGCACGTGTTCTCCGATGAAGCTGAGGATCAGGTTCGTCGAGATCGGTGCAATCTGGTAGAGGCGCGTTTCGCGGAACTTGCGTTCGATGTGATATTCCTTTGCGAATGCAAAACCGCCGTGGGTTTGCATGCAGACGTCGCCTGCTCGCCACGAAGCTTCCGAGGCGAGCATCTTCGCCATGTTCGCCTCGGCACCACACGCTTCGCCCGCATCGAACATGCGAGCGGCTTTCTCGACCATCAGCGACGCTGCCTCAACTTCCGCATAGCAGCGGGCAATCGGAAACTGGACGCCCTGGTTCTGGCCGATTGGCCGGTCGAACACGACGCGACTCTTCGCATAGGCAGTCGCCTTGTCGATAAAGTAACGTCCGTCGCCCACGCACTCGGCGGCAATCAGGATCCGTTCCGCATTCATGCCGTCCAGGATGACCTTGAAGCCTTTGCCTTCCTCGCCGAGCAGGTTGTCAGCGGGAATCCGCAGATCGTCGAAGAACAACTCACAGGAGTGGTGATTGATCATCGAGTCGATCGGCTGGATGGTCAGGCCGTTACCGACTGCCGCCTGCACGTCAATGAGAAAGGCGGAAAGGCCCTCGGTTTTCTTCGCCGCCTGCTCCTTCGGTGTCGTTCGCGCGAGCAGTACCATCAAATCGGAATGCTCGACCACCGAGATCTACACCTTTTGTCCGTTGATGACGAACTCGTCACCCTCGCGCCGCGCCGTCGTCTTGAGGCTCGTGGTATCGGTACCGGTTGTCGGCTCGGTAACGCCGAAACTCTGGAGGCGCAGTTCGCCCGCCGCGATCTTCGGCAAGTACTTTTGCTTCTGGGCATCATTACCATGGCGCAGCACGGAACCCATGACATACATCTGTGCATGGCAAGCGCCCGCGTGTGCACCGGAACGGCATACTTCCTCCATCACGACGGAGGCTTCGAGCACACCGAGTCCCGCACCGCCATACTCGGTGGGAATCAGGACCGTAAGAAATCCGGAACGGGTGAGTTCCTTGACGAATTCGGTGGGATAGCCGCGCGACCGGTCGAGTTCGAGCCAGTAGTCCTCGCCATACTGGTTGCACAGTTGTCGCACCGCCGTGCGAATCTCTTTGATCTCCGGGCTTTCCACGTTTTTCACGACTCCTTAATCGGGAAACTCTCCGTCCACGTAATGCCATCTGCCCAGCACGCGCGAAAAGCGACTGCGTTCATGCATTCGGTGTGCCGTGTTGCCCTGGCGAAAGCGCGCGACGAACTCGACGACCCCTTCATCGTCATCCTCTCCGCCGGCCTCCACGGATTTGATCGTGAGGCCCAGCCACTTCTGTCCCGGCTCGAAGGCAACGGAACGCGGACGCGTCGAAGGATGCCACGATGACAGCAGGTATGCCTCGTTTTCTATTACATAGGCAGTATATCGCGAGCGCATCAGGGCTTCGGCTGTTACGGCGTCGCGCTCGCCGGCAACGATCGGGCCACAGCACTCCGCGAGTGACCGGCCCGATTCGCAGGGGCAAGACGCCGCAGATTGACGCTTCGGTTTTGCCATCGACCCGCGTTGTTCAGGCCCTGACCCAGAACTGGCTCATGCCGCGAAAGCTCGGGATTGCATGGTAGGTGTGGCCTTTCTTACCCGGCGCGAGGTTCGGGAAACGCGACATGAGCCCGAGTATTGCTTCCTGCGCTTCAACGCGTGCAAGGTGCGCGCCGAGACACAGGTGACGACCGCCACCGAACGACTGGTGATGCGTATCGTCCCGCGTGATGTCGAACTTGTCCGGTTCGGGATAAACCTTCGGGTCCCGGTTGGCGGCCGCGAGGGACGTATTGAGCGACTCACCCTTGTGAACAGGGCAGCCACCGATCTCGATGTCACGATTCGCGATGCGACCGGAATTGACGACGGGAGAATCGAACCTGAGCATTTCTTCCACGGCGTTCTTGATCAGTTCCGGACGCTCGCGCAGCAGCGCCCACTGTTCGGGATGATCGAGCAGCGCCTTCACGCCGTTACCAATCAGGTCTGTCGTCGTCACATTGCCCGCGACCAGGAGCAGGTTGCACTGGCGCACCATCTCTTCGGCGGTGAGCTTGTCGCCGCCTTCCTCCGCGCGAATCATGTCCGAGATCAGGTCCGTGCCCGGGTTCTCGCGCCGTCGTGCGATTTCTTCACGGAAGAACTGCTCGAGCGAGACCCTGGCCTGCTCACCCGCCTCATGTTCCTCGTCAGTGGCGAAGGGATTGAACCCCACCTTGACCGAGAGATCTGACCAGCGCTTGAAGTCGGCATGCATTGCAGCATCGATGCCCAACAGTTCAGCGATCACCACTGTCGGCACGGGTCCCGCAAACTGGCCGATCAGGTCGAATTCTTCACCGTCGATACCATCCAGCACGCGCTCAACTACCGCGCGCGCACGGCCCCGCCACTTCTCGACCGCGGCAGGGGTGAAAGACGCGCTAACCAGCGAACGAAGGCGCCGGTGCCCCGGTTCGTCCATGAGCAGCATCGAAGGCTCCTCGTCCTCCGCTTGTCCGCGCCCCAGGAACTGGCGCGTGAACGTCCCGGGGTTCGCCTTGCGCGGGTCGCTCCAGAAGTCCCGGTCACGCAGGATCTCTTTCACATCGTCATGGTCGGTATAAATGAAACGCTTCAGCACCGCGTCTTCAAGCACGCGCGTCCGTTGCTGGATGCCCTTCAGGACGGCGTATGGGTCTTCCCGGAAATGCTCGTCAAGCGGCGTCAGCTCGACCCCTTGAGGCAAGGGCTTGTCGTCACCGGTACCGCGCTCTGCAACATCGCTCGTCATCTCGCATCTCCTCTTCCCGTGGCCGGGACTGTTGCGCTCAAGTCTATCGGCAATTGACGCGGCCAGGCAGGTCAGCTTTGGCCTTTACGCGTGCTACAATTCGAGCTTGTCCCGCAAGTCGTCGCCGCCCCGCGGGACAGGCCCCAACCCACGGACCCCGAAGCCGCCATCGTGATTCAGGATCGTACCGGTTGCGGGGACATTGTCCTGGCGCGACGCGAAGAACACATATGCGCCGGCATATTCCTCGGGTGTGGGCATGCGGCCAATGGGAACAAAACCTGAAGCGCCGGCCTCGAAACGTGCGCCGGGAATCGTACGGTTCTCCATCGCGAGGCTTTGCGGGCCTGTAAGTTGAGTGGAAATAGGCCCCGGCGCCACGCCGTTCACGCGCACGTGGGGCGCAAGCTCATACGCGAGCTGGCGAATCATGCCCACGACTGCATGCTTGGTCGCGGTATAGAGCACCCCACCACCCGCCGGCAGGAAGCCCGCATTGGAGACGGTGAAGATCATCGAGCCGGATGCGGCGACCAGCGGCTTCATCGCCGCCTTCGCGAGGGCAATGTAGCCCAGCACGTTGATGCCGAACATCTCATCGAATGATTCACCCAGCTTGTCAGCGGGCAGGTCGACGAGCGGCAGGTTGAAGTCCCAGATGCCGGCATTGCCGATGGCACAGTCGACTTTGCCGAAGCGCTCGATGCATCGCGCCACGATCGCCTCGTTATCGGATTGGCTGCGAACGTCGCCGACGAACGTGGTAACAGCATCGCCGAATCGCGACGCGATCGCATCGCAACCCGCGTCAGAACGATCGAGCACAGCAACCTTTGCGCCTTCTTCGACGAACCGCTCCAGAATTGCAAGGCCGAGCCCGGAAGCCCCGCCCGTCAATATCACTGCCTGGTCTTGAAGTCGCATCAGAAGAGGCTGCTCATGTTCTGTGAAAGGATCACCGTCTGCTCCAGGAAGATGTGGCGGCGCGCCAGCAGGAACCCGCCTTCAGCGCGCCGCACCAGGTCTTCGCGACGACCGATCCAACTGTCTTCCTCGCTGGCGAGGCGTGTACGGTAGAGCTTGAAGTTGCAAGCGACCGATATCTCGTCACCGTCTACGTCCGTCACGCGAACGTTCGTGATGAGATGACGCGTTCTCGATGGCGGGTCCTCGGCCCAGGCGCGACCGACGGAAAGTCTTTGCACGCGCATCTCGAGCGTCGCCTTGTCGTCGTCAAAGAAGGCCATGCCGCCCGGC